>JAUXRT010000753.1 GCA_030681635.1 Reyranella sp. | reverse complement strand
CGCCGATCGCCTTGGGACGGACCGAATCGATGAAATCGCGGACGACGGGCAGGGCCACGTCGGCTTCGAGCAGGGCGGTGCGAACTTCGCGCAGGGCCGCGTCGACATCGGCCTCGGAGAGCGCTCCGCGCCCCCGCAGCTTGTCGAATACGTCGCCCAGACGTTTGCTCAGACCTTCAAACATGCTCGTTCCAGAACTCCATTCGCCCAAACGAAAATCGCGCCGATGCGCGAACCTTCGCGGATCAGCGGAGCTCCCCAGAGAGGGAACCTATAGAAATCGGCACGACCGATTGAGCGGCCGGGGTATAAGGCCTGCCGGCCAAGGAGTCAAAAGGCTTGCCGATTGACCATAACATATTGATTCATAATGATTCTCCGGCAATCGGCGGCCGCGAAATCATCCTCTTTCTGGTGGCGTTGCCCCTGTTGGGGTTGCCTGCGTTCTGGCTGCTGCCCGATCGCACCCTGCTGTCGGTCCTCGGGCTGTTCTTCGGGGTGGGCCTCCTGGCCGTCATCGTCGCGGTGGCGCCGCTCGGCAGGGCGGCCCTGCCGGCGCTGGGCTTCCGGACGGTCGGCTGGAAGCCGCTGATCCTGGGCACCCTGGGCACCACGGCCGTGTCGATGGCCGTCAGCCAGCTCGGGATCGAACCCCAGGGCGTGAAACAGGCGATGGAAATCGCCCGCGAACCGGCGGCGTTTCTGATCACCCTCGTCCTGCTCGCGGGATTGGCGCCGCTGGTCGAGGAACTCGTCTTCCGCGGCCTGCTTTTCGGCTGGATCGAAAGCCGCTGGGGGGCGGGGCTCGCCTTCGGCGTGAGTTCGCTGGCCTTCGCGGCGGCCCATGTCGAGCCCGCGCATGCCATCCTCGTGCTGCCGCTGGGGCTCTTGTTCGGCCTGCTGCGCTGGCGCACCCGGTCGTTGTGGCCGTCGCTGGTGGCGCATATGGCGAACAACGGCCTGGCCGTTGCCGCCGCCGCCTATCTCCAGGTCTGACGAAGATATAGTTGACATTTCAGCAGGTTTTTGGCTATATTTCTGGCAGGCTGGCGGGGAGTGCGCCGGCCTTTTTCGTTTGTGCCGGCTGGGCCTCCTGCCCGCAGGAGCGATCTGCCGGACGCTATTTGATGGACACTGATGAGGCGAAGTCGACGGTGCCGATGGCACAGTTGATCGCGGGGCGATTCGTGCTCCGGATCAACGGCTTGGCTGGGGTTTATGGCACAGCAGGCCAGACAACTCGTGGCACAACGAGCTGTGCCTAAAAACCCCGCAGAGGGAGCCTAGGACGCGAGCTTGCGGTCGACGAAGTCGAGCCGGTCCTGGCCCCAGAAGATCTCGCCGTCGATCACGAACGACGGTGCACCGAAGACATTCTGGGCGATCGCATGCTTGGTGTAGGCCTCGCGCTTGTCCGCGATCTCCGGTGCCTCGCTCGCCTTGACCACCGCGCCGGCATCGAGGCCGCAGTTGGTGAGGATCTGCTTCAGGGTCGCGGGATCGGCGGGATTCATCTCCTCGGCCCAGATCGCGGCCATCGACGCGTGCGCGACCTTGATGGCGTCGGCCATGCGGCCCTGCTCGCGCAAGGCGATGACGCACTTGGCGGCCGGCAGTTCGTTGGTGGGAAAGAACTTGGGCTCGAGCGTGAGCTTTACGCCGGTCTGCGCGCGCCAGCGCTTCAGCTCCATCATGCGATAGGCCTGGCGTTGCGGCGCGCGCTTGGGCAGCGGCAAGCCGCCTGATACCGAGAACACCGACCCGAAATCGACCGGCCAGATCGTGACGCTGGCGCCGTACTTCTTGGCCATCGCCTCGAAGCGCTGGGACCCGAGATAGGTCCAGGGTGAATTGATCGAGACGTAGTAATCGACGTGTTTGGCCATGGAATTTCCTCCGCCGCCCGACTGTAGCGGCTCGACTGTGGCGCAATGGCAGGCGACAGCAAAGTCCCGATGCGCCATCCTGATCACGTGACGGAACGAAGCATCGCGATCACCGGCGGCGACGCCGCCTATTTCGGCCTGATGAGCGAGTGCATCGGCTCGCTGCGGGCAACGCCCGAGGGCCGCGCGCTGGCGCTTGGTGTGCTCGATTGCGGCCTCACGGAAGAGCAGCGCGCCTGGTGCCTTGGCCAGGGCGCCCAGCTGGTGGTGCCGCAGTGGGACTTCGACTTCCCCGGCCGCGACCAGCTCAAGGATGGCCACAAGGCGCTGACGGCACGGCCGTTCCTGCCGCGCTATTTCCCGGGCTTCGATCTCTACCTATGGATCGATGCCGATTGCTGGGTGCAGCAGGGCGATGCCCTCTCGTTGTTCCAGGCCGCGGCCCGCACCGGCGCGCTCGCCGTGGCGCCCGAGATCCATCGCTCGATGCGGCACTACCGTCATGCCTGGCAGGAGTTCTCGTCGGTCAACGGGGCGGCCTTCGAATCCTGCTTCGACAAGGAGACCGCCGACCGACTGGTGCGCTACCCGCTGATCAATGCCGGCGTCTTCGCGTTGGCGGTCGACGCGCCGCACTGGCGGGGTTGGGCCGATCTGCTGGGCGAGGCCCTGCAGCGATCGACCGACATGACCGACCAGATCTCGCTCAACGTGCTGGTCTACGACAAGGGCTTTGCCTGCGAACCCTTGCCCAGCCGTTGCAACTGGCCAGTGCACCACGCCACGCCGGCCTGGGACGCGGATCGCAGCCTGTTCGTCGAGCCCGCCATGCCCTACGAAGCGCTCGGCATCCTGCACCTCACGATCTACACCAAGCGTCTGGCCACCCTGGACGTCCGCGAGATCGGCGGACCCCATGCCGGGCAGGTGCGGCCGCGCTCGTTGCGCTGGCCCAAAGGTCACGCGTTGCGCGATCCTGATCGAACCGCCATATAGCGCCGCATGACCGGAACGCCGTTCCTCAAAATGCACGGATTGGGCAACGATTTCGTGGTGCTCGATGCCCGCGCGACGCCGCTCGACCTGTCGCTGGAACGCCGCCGCACCATCGCCGACCGGCGCCTGGGCGTGGGCTGCGATCAGCTGATCGTGCTCGAACAGCCGACCGACGGCGATGCCGATGTTTTCATGCGCATCTTCAATCCCGACGGCGGCGAAGCCGGTGCCTGCGGCAACGCCACGCGCTGCGTCGCCTCCGTCGTGATGGACGAGCGCAAGACCGACCAGGTTACGGTGCAGACGATCTCGGGCCTGCTGGAATCGCAGAAGACCGGCCTCGGCGCCAACGGACTGCCGGTGATTTCGGTCGACATGGGCCTGGCGCGCCTGGACTGGCGCGAGATCCCCGTGCGCGACGCCTGCGATACCAACCATATGCCGATCGGCCTGGGGCCGCTGCAGGACCCCGTGGGCACCAACATGGGCAATCCACACGCCACCTTCTTCGTGGACGACTTGGCGACGATTCCGATTGCCGATCTCGGCCCGAAGCTCGAGCACGATCGTTTCTTTCCCGAGCGCGCCAACATCGGCGTTGCGCAGTTCCTGGGCGAGGGCAGGTTGCGGCTGCGTGTCTGGGAGCGTGGCGCGGGCCTCACGCTCGCCTGCGGTTCGGGCGCTTGTGCTGCCGTCGTCGCCGCCAGCCGCCGCGGCCTGGTCGATCGCAAGGCCGAGATCATCGTCGATGGCGGCGTGCTCACCATGGAATGGCTGCGGGACGGCCATGTGCTCATGACGGGCGGCATCGCGCTCGCGTTCAAGGGCGAGCTCGACGCCTCGCTGCTCGCCTGAGGAGATGGCGTGAGCAATACCGTGGAAACTGAGAAGAAGGGCTGGCTGTCGCGGCTGCGCTCGGGACTTTCGAAGTCCACGCAGCGCGTCACCGAGAGCATCACCAGTCTCTTCACCAAGAAGAAGCTCGACCAGAAGACGCTGGACGATCTCGAGGATGCGCTGATCCAGGCCGATCTCGGCGTCAGCGTCGCCGCCCGCCTGGTCGAGAAGCTCGGCAAGGAGCGCTTCGGCAAGGAAGTGACCGACGAGGAAGTGCGCGCGGCTTTCGCCGACGATATCGCCGAGATCCTGCAGCCGGTCGCGCTGCCGCTCGTCCTCGATACGGCGCGCAAGCCTCACGTGGTGCTGGTGGTCGGCGTCAACGGCAGCGGCAAGACCACGACCATCGCCAAGATGGCGAACCTTCACAAACGCGAGGGCTGCAAGGTCATGCTGGCGGCGGGCGACACGTTCCGCGCGGCCGCCGTCGAGCAGCTAAAAGTCTGGGGCGAACGTGCCGGCGTGCCCGTTGTCTCGCGCGACACGGGCGCAGATGCCGCCGGTTTGGCGTTCGAGGCACTTGAGCGCGCCAAGGCCGAGGGTTGCGACGTGCTGCTGATCGACACTGCCGGCCGTTTGCACAACAAGACCAACCTGATGGACGAACTCGCCAAGATCGTGCGCGTGATCCGCAAGCTCGACCCCGAGGCGCCGCATTCCTGCCTGCTGGTGCTGGACGCCACCACCGGCCAGAACGCCCATGCCCAGGTCGAGACCTTCAAGGCCCTGTCGCCGGTCGATGCGCTGGTGGTGACCAAGCTCGATGGCAGTGCCAAGGGCGGCGTCCTCGTGGCGCTGGCGGAGAAGTTCAAGCTGCCCGTCGTCGCCATCGGCGTCGGCGAGGGCATCGACGATCTCAGGCCATTCGAGGCGCGGGCCTTTGCGCGCGGATTGATGGGGCTGCCGGCATGACCGAGAAGACGGACGAGCAGGGCGGCATGCGGCGGTTCTACGCCACGGCGCTGGAACTCGGACCGCTGGTGCTGTTCTTCATCGCCAACGGCCGCTGGGGCATCTACTGGGGCACCGGCATCTTCATCGTGGCGACGGCCATCGCGCTGCCCTGCTATCGATTGCTGGAAAAGCGCTGGCCGATCATGCCGCTGGTTGGCGGCTTCTTCGTGCTGGTGTTCGGCGGCCTCACGATCTGGCTGCAGGACGAGACTTTCATCAAGCTGAAGCCGACCATCGTGAACTGCCTGTTCGGCGTCATCCTGGGCGGTGGCCTGCTGCTGTTCAAGAAGCCGCTGCTGAAGCCCTTGTTCGGCACGGCGTTCCGCCTGACCGACGAAGGCTGGCGCAAGCTCACGCTGCGCTGGACGCTGTTCTTCTTCGTGCTGGCGGGGGTCAACGAAGTGATGCGGCACGGCTTTTCGACCGAGACCTGGATCGCCAGCAAGATGTTCCTGAGCTTCCCGCTGACGCTGGTCTTCGCGTTCCTGCAGGTCCCGCTGCTCAAGCGCTACTGGGACGGCGCCGACAATCCCTTTGCGAGGGGAAGCTGAGCTACACGCCGGCGGGCTTCCTGGGCGGCCACATGTGGGTGAGATCGCCGGTCGGATTGGAATAGGGTGCGAACTCGGTCTTGCTGCGCGACTCATGGAAATGGGCGAGTGCCCAGACCACCGTCGGGAAGGCAAGCTGCTCCCAGGGGATATCGGCCCAGTCGACCAGCGCCACTTCCTCGCTTTCGATGCCGGCGGCGATGTCAGCGTTCATCAGCTTGGCGCGATACATGATGTGCACCTGACCGATGCGCGCCACGCTGTACATGGCCAGCAACCGCTCGATCTCGATGGTGGCGCAGGCTTCTTCCTTGGCTTCGCGTGCGGCCGCCTGCTCGGTGGTCTCGCCCAGTTCCATGTAGCCGGCCGGCAAGGTCCAGAAACCCTTGCGCGGTTCGATCGCCCGCTTGGCCAAAAGAATTTTGTCGTTCCAGGTGCAGACCGCACCCGCCACGATCTTGGGGTTCTGGTAGTGGATGAATTCGCAGCGGCCGCAGACCAGCCGCTCGCGATTGTCGCCGTCGGGGATGCGCTTCTCGAAATGTTCGGGCGGATCCCACGGGAGCCGCGGACGTTCTGGCAGGGTCGGGGCGCTCATGCCCCGAGTCTTAAGCTGCCCGGATGAGCGCCGCAACGCCGGGCAGGGTCTTGCCTTCCATCCATTCGAGGAAGGCGCCGCCCGCCGTCGAGACATAGGAGAACTGCTCCTCCACGCCCGCAGCCGCCAGCGCCGCCACCGTGTCGCCGCCGCCTGCGACCGACAACAGCCTCTTGGTGGTCGTGAGCTGGCCGACGGTGCGTGCCAGCGCCACCGTGCCGGTATCGAACGGCGGAATCTCGAAGGCGCCAAGCGGCCCGTTCCACACCAGCGTGGCGCACTCGCGCACTTCCGCCTGGTAGAGCGCGATCGACTTCGGGCCGACGTCGAGGATCATCTGGTCGTCGGGGCAGGCGTCGGCATCGACGACGGTGCCGGCAGCGCCAGCCTTGAACTCGCGCGCCACCATGACGTCGACCGGCAGCAGCACCTTGCACTTGGCGGCCTTGGCCTTCTCGATGATTTCCAGCGCCGTCGGTGCCAGGTCCTTCTCGCACAACGAGGTGCCGACCTTGATCCCCTGGGCGTACATGAAAGTGTTGGCCATGCCGCCGCCGATGATCAGCTTGTCGACCTTGCCGACGAGATTGCCCAGCAGGTCGAGCTTGGTCGAGACCTTGGCGCCGCCGACCACGGCGCAGACCGGCTTCTTCGGGTTCCCCAGCGCCTTGTCGAGCGCTTCCAGCTCGGCCTGCATCAGCCGGCCGGCTACTGCCGGCAGGCGATTGGCGATGCCTTCAGTCGAGGCATGCGCGCGGTGCGCGGTCGAGAAGGCGTCGTTCACATAGAGGTCGCCCAGCACCGAGAGCTTGTCGATGAAGGCTGCGTCGTTCTTCTCTTCCTCTTTGTGGAAGCGGAGGTTCTCCAGCAGCAGCACGTCGCCGGGCTTCATGGCGCGCACTGCATCCTCGGCCAGCGGGCCGATGCAGTCCTCGGCGAAGGCGACGGGCTTGCCCAGCGCGGCCGACAGCGGCTCGACCAGCGCCTTGAGCGACATCTCCGGTACCGGCTTGCCGTCGGGACGGCCGAAGTGGCTCAGCACCACGACCTTGGCACCCTTGGCCGAAAGCTCGGCGATGGTTGGCACCGCACGCTCTATGCGCGTGGCATCGGTGACCTTGCCGTTCTTCATCGGCACGTTGAGATCGACGCGCACCAGCACGCGCTTGCCGGAAACCTCGGCGGTGTCGATCGTCTTGAAGGTGACCTGGGGCATGAACTCTCTCTGGAGGAATTGACGCTTGGTCCCTAGCGTTTCCGGATCACGAAGACCAGTGTCTCGCCATCGCGCGTGCTCGAGACCAATTCGTGGCCGGTCTGGCGGCAAAAGGCGGGGAAGTCCTGCTTGGTGGCGGGATCGGTGGCGCGCACCGTCAGCAGCCCGCCACTCGCCAGCTCGCGCAGCTTGCGATTGGCCCGCAGCACCGGCAGTGGACAGAGCAGACCTGTCGCGTCGTATTCGAGCGTATCAGTCACGGGGGCGATAATACTTCATGGCCTCGTTCACCCAACCTCGGATGTCGTTGATGCGCGTCGCGTCGGCGGGATGCGTGCTCAGCCACTCGGCCTGGCGCTTGCCGCCGGCATTGGCCGCCCGCATGCGCTCCCACACGCCGATCGCCTCGCGCGGGTCGTAGCCGGCCAGCGCCATCAGCACCAGCCCGATGCGGTCGGCCTCCGATTCCTGCGCCCGCGACATCGGCAGGATGAAGCCCACGGTGGCGCCGGCGCCAACGGCCGCCATCATCCCCGGCATTAATGCGCGGTTATTGCCGCTCACGGTCGTCGCCAGGGCCGCCGCCGCGGCTGCCACGCCGACCGATGCCACCATCTGGTCGCTCATGCGCTCGGCGCCGTGGCGCGCCAGCGCGTGCGCCACTTCGTGGCCGATCACCACCGCCAGTCCCGCCTCGGTGCGGGTGATCGGCAGCAGGCCGGTGTAGACGGCAACTTTGCCGCCCGGCAGGCAGAAGGCGTTGGGCTCGTTCTTGTCGATGGTCTTGAATTCCCAGCGGAAGCGAGGCGCCCGCCACATCTCCGCCGGTGGCCGCTCAGCCGCTGCTGCGATGCGGCGCCCGACTTTCTCGACCAGCGCGTTGGCCTGGGCATCGTGCGAAAGCGGCTCTTTGGCCAGCACCTGCTGATAGGCTTGTAGGCCCATCTGGCGCTCCTCGTTCTCGCTCACCAGCATGATCTGCGCGCGGCCGGTGACCGGCGCCGATTCGCAGGCTGCGAGCAAGAACGTTGCTCCGAGCAGAACCACAAGCAGTCGCAGGGCCGGGCGCATGGCGGGAGTTTAGGGTCGAGGCCGCATCGGGTCGAGAGCAAGGAGTTGTTCCCGCCCAGCCGATCGAAATAGAGTGGGCGCCGCAACCCATGAAGAAGACAGATTGAACGCCAACCGATTCTCCACGACGGGCGACGAGCTCTTCGCCGCCGGTCGCGTCGAGGAAGCCATGGCTGCCTACCGGCAGGCGCTGGCCCTGTCGCCGCGCGACGCCCAGGCCCGCATGGGCCTCGATGCCGTCCTCGAGAGGGCGCGCACGCCACGCCCGAACGACCTTTTGCGGACTGCACTGCTCGAAGCCTATGCCGATGACGACGCCAACTGGGATGCAGTCGGTTGGGGCGCGGCCAATCAGCTGGCCGTCGGTTGGCCGGCCAACGGCGACCTCGCCGCACTTGCCGCGGATCGCCTGCTGCTCGAATTTTTGAGGAAGTCGCTCAACCGCGACGCCGGGCTGGAGCGCAAGCTGCTCGCGTTGCGGCAGGCGACAGCCCAGGCGCTGCTGTCCGGCACGCCGCCGCCTGCAGCGGTCGATCTGGCGGCGGCGCTGGCCGAGCAGGCCAGGATGAACGAGTCCATCTGGCCCGAGGACGAGACGATTCCCGACGGGCCTGCCGCGGCGATGTACCGGCCGCAATCGGTGGTGAGGCTTGAGGTGCAGGAAGAACGCCGGTTGGCGGCGGAGATTCCGGCGATTGCACCCATCACCGACACTGTCTCGCAGTCGGTCGCGGCGATGTACGAGGTCAATCCCTATCCGCGCTGGACGCATCTGCCGCGCCGGCTGCGCGTCGATGTGCGGGCGGCGCTGCTGCGTGATTTTCCCCATGCCGCGCCGATCGACTTCGGCGGTGGGCCGCTTTCCGTGCTGATGCCCGGGGCCGGCACCGGCCAGCATCCGCTCACGGTGGCGTCGTCCTATGAGAACGCTGAGGTGACATGCCTCGACCTGTCGCGCGCAAGCCTCGCCTACGGCAAGCGCATGGCCGCGAAGCATGGCATCGAGAATATTACGTTCCTGAACGGTGACATCCTCGATCTGCCGAAGCTTGGCCGTACCTTCGACCATGCCGAGTGTGTCGGCGTGCTGCACCACATGGCCGATCCGCGCGCGGGACTTCTGGCGATCTCCGCGGCACTCCGGCCCGGCGCCTTCCTGCGCCTCGGCCTCTACGGCGAGAACGCACGCACGATCGTGGTGAAGGCGCGACGCGACATCGAGGCGGCGGGCCTGCCCGCGACCTTGGCGGGTCTGCGTGAGTTCCGCCGACGCGTGCTGAGCGGTGAATGGCGCCGGTTGAGGCCGCTGCAGGAGTGGGAGGATTTCTGGAGCGCGAGCCTTCTGCGCGACCTCTGTTTCCACGTCCAGGAGCATCGCTTCACCGTCTCACGACTGCGCGCCTTCCTCGCCGGCAGCGGGCTTCGCTTCCTCGGCTTCGAGTTCAACGTCGGGGCCTCGCAGCGTGCCGATGCGAGTGCGGGCCCGCTGGCGCTCTACGCCACGCGCTTCCGCCACGACCGCACGATGTCGGACCTCGCGAACTGGGAACAGCTGGAGCGCGAGAAGTCGGGCCTGTTTCCGGGCTACGCCTTCGTCTGCCAGAAGGAGTAGCGGCCCTCAGGCCTCGGTGAAGAAGCCGGGCCCGCCGCGGCGCTTCAGTTCCTGGCCGGCGTCGCGGCCCATGGCGACGGCATCGCCCACACCGCCGTGGCGCTCCGTGAAGATGACTTCCGAACCGTCGGGACGGGCGATCAGCCCGCGCAGGTGAAGCCTGTCGCCGGTCAGGATCGCGTGTCCTGCGATCGGCGTGCGGCACGAGCCGTCGAGCACGGCCAGCATCGCATGCTCGGCGCTGACGCAGATCGCCGTCGCGGCATGATCGATCGCGGCCAGCCAGGCGCGTGTGCGCGCGTCGTCGGTGCGGGCTTCGATGCAGACGG
The DNA here is from genome assembly GCA_030681635.1 of Reyranella sp. Lineage (GTDB taxonomy): Bacteria > Pseudomonadota > Alphaproteobacteria > Reyranellales > Reyranellaceae > Reyranella. The sequence goes on along the minus strand of JAUXRT010000753.1, from coordinate 2,827 downwards.
CGCCCTGGCCGACGGCCGGCAGCATCTCGTCTTCAGGGATCGGCGTGCCGACATGCCCCATGCCGAGTCGGTTGAGACCGGCCAGCGCCAGAATCGTCGCCTCGACGATGCCGGACTCGCGCTTGGCCAGCCGCGTCTCGACATTGCCACGCAGGTTGACGATCTGCAGGTCGGGCCGGCGATGCAGCAACAATGCACGGCGGCGGAGCGCCGCGGTGCCGACGACGGCGCCCTGACGAAGGTCGGCTATGCGGCCGATGCTGCCCGCAATCAGCACGTCACGGACATCTTCGCGCGGCAGGAAGGCCTGGATCGCGAGTCCCGGCGGCTGGGCGGTCGGCATGTCCTTCATGCTGTGGACCGCGGCGTCGATGCGGCCGCCCAGCATCGCTTCCTCGATTTCCTTGACGAACAGACCCTTGCCGCCGGCTTCCGACAGCGGCCGGTCCTGGATCGCATCGCCGGTGGTTTTTATGGCCACGATCTCGATGGCGTCGGGCGCCGACAGGGCCGGCACGGATGCCGCCAGCGCGGCGCGTACGAGGCCCGCCTGGGTGAGCGCCAGTTTGCTGCCGCGCGTGCCCAATCTCAGAAGAGGAGAGGTCATGGCGTTGCTCTAGCGTAGGTGGCCGCGCGACGCTAGAAGACACGCATGCGCGTGCTGGGCATCGAAACAAGCTGCGACGAAACGGCCGTCGCCATCGTCGAAGCGCCGGCCGGGGCCGGCCCGTTTGCGAACGGGCCTGTTGGGCGCATCCTGGCCAACGTCGTCTACAGCCAGCTGACCGAGCATCGCCGGTTCGGCGGCGTGGTGCCGGAAATCGCCGCCCGCGCCCATCTCGAGCGCCTTGACGGGCTGGTAATTGAAGCCCTGGCTGAGGCGGGCCTGGGCTTGGGCGATCTCGACGGTATCGCGGCCACCGGCGGCCCCGGCCTGATCGGCGGCGTGCTGGTCGGCGTCATGACCGCCAAGGCGCTGGCCTTTGCCCACGACAAGCCGTTCCTGGCCGTCAACCACCTCGAAGGCCATGCGCTTTCCGTCCGGCTCACCGAGGACGTGGCCTTTCCCTATCTGCTGCTGCTGGTTTCGGGTGGCCATTGCCAGCTCCTGACCGTGCAGGGCCCCGGCAACTTCACGCGGCTGGGCACGACCATCGACGACGCCGTCGGCGAATGTTTCGACAAGACCGCGAAATTGCTGGGTTTGGGCTTCCCGGGGGGGCCTGCGGTCGAGCAGGCAGCCCAGGGCGGCGACCCGAAGCGCTTCGCCTTGCCGCGGCCGATGTGGCGCAAGCCGGGCTGCGACTTCTCCTTTTCCGGCCTCAAGACCGCGGTTCGTCAGGCGGTCGAGAAGATCGATCGTACCGACAGTCGCGCCGTCACCGATCTCTGCGCCTCCTTCCAGCGCACCGTCGGTGACGTGCTAGCCGATCGTTGCGCCAACGCGCTCGCCGTGGCGCCGATGTCGACCCTGGTCGTGGCCGGCGGCGTGGCGGCGAACGTCTATCTGCGCGGCCGGCTGGAGGAACTCGCCGCCTCGCGCGGCGCGCGGCTGGTCGCGCCGCCGGTACGGCTTTGCACCGACAATGGCGCCATGATCGCCTGGGCCGGCCTCGAACGCCTGCGGCTCGGCATGACGGATGCGCTCGATTTCCGCCCGCGCCCGCGCTGGCCGCTCGACCCAGACGCGGCCAATCGGGTGTAGACTTCGCCCATGAGCAATCAACTTGCCTTCAATACGGTCGCGGCTTTCGGCACGCCGATCGTCGTCGTTGATCTTCCGGACGGTGCGCAGATCAACGCCAGCCTTCTGCCGGTGCTGCTGAAGCGCGAGGCGGAGCAGCCCAGCAAGTCGCACAGCACCCTGGGCGGCTGGCAATCGACCTGGGATGTCGACAAGTGGGCGGGCGCCTCGGCCATCAAGCTGCTGGCGATCGGCCGCAACATCGCCAACCGCATCACCACCGATCGCGCCGGCAAGCCGGTCTCCATCATGTGGCAGGCCAACATGTGGGCGAACATCAACCGCAGCGGCCACGGCAACGAATTCCATTCCCATCCCGGCAGCTACTGGTCGGGCGTCTATTATGTCGACGATGGCGGCAGCTCGGCCGACCCCTCGCTGGGCGGTGAGCTGGAATTCATGGATCCGCGCGGGCCGGCGCCGGCGATGTATGCGCCGCATCTTGCCTTCGCCATTCCGGGCGGTCTGTCGGTCGGCGCCAACGAGACGGTGCAGCCCAAGGCCGGCCGTCTGGTGATGTTTCCCGCCTGGCTGCTGCACCAGGTGCGGCCCTATCGCGGCACTGCGCAGCGCGTCTCCGTCGCCTTCAATCTCGGCCTGTGAGTGCGGTTCATCACATTGGCGTCGTCGGGGGCGGGGCCTGGGGAACGGCGCTTGCCTGTCTGGCGCGCCGTGCCGACCGGCGCGTCACCATGTGGTCGCGCGATCCTGCCATCTCGGCCTCGATCGTCCACAAGCGCGCGAACCCGGTCTACCTGCCAGGCCAGAGTCTCGAACCGGGCATCGAGATCGCCTTCGCGCTCGCCTCGCTCGACGCCTGCGACGCGATTCTGCTCGCCTGTCCCGCGCAGGCGGTGCGCGTGGTGGCCGCCGACCTGCCGGGTGGAACACCGATCGTGATCTGCGCCAAGGGCATCGAGGCCGCGACCGGCCTGCTGATGCCCGAAGTCCTGGCCGAGGTGTTGCCGGGCCGGCCCATCGCCATGCTGTCGGGACCGAGCTTCGCCGAGGAAGCGGTGCAGGGCCTGCCGACCGCCGTCAGCATTGCGACCGCCGATGCCGGCCTCGGCCGCGATCTTGCCG
>JAUXRT010000752.1 GCA_030681635.1 Reyranella sp. | reverse complement strand
GTCCGCCCAACTTCACCGATCCCGACACGATGCGACCCGGCGGATCGGGGATCAGGCGCATCAGCGACAGCGCCGTCATGCTCTTGCCGCAGCCCGATTCGCCGACGATCCCCAGGGTTTCGCCCGAGGCGACCTGGAAGTCGACGCCATCGACCGCCTTCACGATTCCCTGCCGTGTATAGAACCAGGTGCCGAGGTCTTCGACCTCGAGGAGAGCGCTCATGTCCGCTGGCTCATGTACGCTCGCTCATGTGCGCTCACTCATGTGCGCTCTCTGGGATCAAGAATGTCGCGCAGCGCATCACCCAGCAGATTGGTGCCGAAGACGGTGAGGCTGATGGCAACGCCGGGGAAGATCACCAGCCACGGCGCGGTACGCACGTACTCGGCGGCCGATTCCGACAGCATGCGGCCCCACGACGGATAAGGCTCGGGAATGCCGAGGCCGAGGAAGGAGAGCGAGGCTTCGGTCAGGATCGCAGAGCCGAGCTGCGCCGTGCCGAGAACGATGAGCGGCGCCAGCGTGTTGGGCAGGACGTGGCGCACGGCGATGCGCACTTCGCCCATGCCGACGGCGCGCGCCGCCTCGACGAAGGGTTGTTCGCGCAATGACAGCGTACTGGAGCGCACGACGCGGGCCACGGTCGGCACCAGCGGGATGGCGATGGCGATGATGGTATTCTCCAGCGACGGCCCGAGCGAGGCTGCCATCACCAGCGCCATCACCAGAAGCGGCAGCGACTGCATGACGTCCATGACGCGCTGGGTGGCGAGGTCGATCCAGCCGCCGAGATAGCCCGACATCAGGCCGATCGTGACACCGAGCACCCCACCCAACAGGGTGGCACCGAGGCCGACGGTGAGCGAGATGCGGGCGCCGAAGACGATGCGGCTGAACATGTCGCGACCCATGAAGTCGGCGCCGAGGAAGTAGGCCATGCCGGGCTTCGCGAGCGAGGCGCGCGCGTTTGTCGATGTCGGATCGTACGGGGCGATGAAGTTGGCGAAGACCGCCGTCAGGACGAAAACCACGACGATCAGCGCGCCGACGGCGCCCAGAGGGTAGCGGCGCGTGAAGAAGAGAATACGGCTCCACCAGCCGGTGACGTTGGCCCCGGCGCGGGAGAGTGCCGCCTCATGGTTGATGATCGCCATATCCGCCTCAGTCCGCGTACTTGATGCGGGGGTCGAGGGCCATGTAGGCCATGTCGACCAGGAAATTGACGACGATCACCACGAAGGCAATCAGCATCACCAGGTTCTGCACGATCGGATAGTCGCGCCACAGGATCGCCTCGACGAGGAAGCGCGCGACGCCGGGAATGTTGAAAACGGTCTCGGTGACGATCAGGCCGCCGACCAGGAACGCCGCCTCGATGCCGATGATGGTGACGACCGGCAGGAGTGCGTTGCGCAGCGCATGATCGTAGTTCACCGAGGTCTGTGACGCGCCCTTCGACCGGGCCGTGCGGATATAATCCTGGCGCAGCACTTCGAGCATCGAGGATCGCGTCAACCGCATGATCAATGCCGAACTTCGGAAGCCCACCGCGGCCGCCGGAATGCTCAGCAGCAGGAACTCGTCGATCATACTTCGTGGTTCGTTGGTGTAGATCGGAATCATCCCGAACCACTGGACCGACGCCATCAGGATCAGAAGACCGAGCCAGAAGGATGGCAACGACAGGCCGCTGAGACTGAGGACGCGCAGGAAATAGTCGAGCCCGGTGTTCTGGCGCACCGCGCTGATGACGCCCAGCGGGACGCCCAGGATCACCGAGAAGAACAGCGCCAGGCCCGCGAGCTTGGCGCTGATCGGGATGCGCGGGGCGATCTCCTCGATCGCCGGCCGTTCCGACACGTAGGCAAAGCCGAGATCGCCCTGCACCAGTCCGCCGATCCAGTGGATGTACTGGTCGAAGATCGGCCGGTCGATGCCCAGCTCGCGGGCGATCTTGGCCTTCTCCTTGGGATCGGCAATGCCGGCCGAATCGACCAGGATGTCGGCGACATTGCCGGGCACCAGGCGCAGCATCACGAAGATGAGCACCGACATTCCGAAGAGCGTCAGTGCCATCAACAGGAAGCGGCGGGTCAGGTAAGAGCCCATCAATGTCCCCAGGCGGCGGCGTTCGGGATGGCTAGCGGTCGAGCCAGATGTCTTCGAAGCGCCAGCTGTTGTAGATGCTGTTCTGCTGGAGAACGACACCCTTAACCGCCGGTGTCCAGCAGGTGTTTGCGACGTTCTGATTGATCACCGGACGAGCACCGTCCTCGATCAGCTTCTTCTCGATCTCCCAGACCAGCTTCTTGCGCTTTTCAATATCCCTTTCCGACGACTGCTGTTCGATCAGCTTGTCGACTTCGGGGTTCTTGTAGGCCGTATAGTTGCGATCCGACGTCGAGTGGAAGTTCTCGTAGAAGTTGGTGTCGGGATCGTCCAGGCCCAATCCGGTCAGATTGAGGCCGACCGAATAGTCCTTGCGCTGGATCTTGGTGTACCAGACCGTCGTATCGATCGGCTCGAGTTCACCCTCGATGTGGATCTGCTTGAGCTGATCGATCAGGATCACCGCCGGGTCACGATAGATCGCGATGTTCCTCGTCGAGACCTTGATCTTGAGCGGCTTGTCCTTGGTGTAGCCGAGCTTCTCCATGATCGCCCGTGCTTCCGCGAGATCCTTTGCCCGGTCGGGCGAAAAGCCCGGCATGGTCTCCAGCATCTCCTTGGACATGCCCCACACGCCCGCCGGCGGCGGCAGCATCGACGCAGCGGTCAGCGCATGGCCCTGGAACAGGATGTCGTTGAACGCCTTGCGGTCGAGCGACAGGCTGAGAGCGCGCCGCAACTCGGGCTTGTCGAACGGCGGTGCGTCGCGATTGACGAGCAGGTTGGTATTGACGTTGCTCGGCCGCCCTTCACAGATCGCGTCGGGCTTCTGCGCCTTGACGTCGGCCAGCATCGGGAAGGTGACGTCGGAGTCGAACGTCATGTCGAACTCGCCGGCCACGAAGCCCAGCATGCGCGTGCTGCGGTTGGGCACGATCTTCCAGTCGATGGCGTCGAGATAGGGACGGCCCTTCTTCCAGTAGTCGGGATTGCGCACCAGCTTGATCGATTCGTTGCGCTTGAAGTCGACGACCTTGAACGGGCCGGTGCCGATCGGCT
>JAUXRT010000738.1 GCA_030681635.1 Reyranella sp. | reverse complement strand
GGCAGGTGCAGATCCATCAGGTAGCCGAACAGCGGCGGCCCGATCAGGGAGCCGACGTCGAGGCCGGAATAGACGAAGCCGAACACCTTGCCTGACGCCCCTGGCGGCGTGGCGTTGCGGACAATCATGTCGCGCGATGGGTTGGTGGCGCCGCCGGCAAAGCCGGCCAGCGCCAGCAGAGGCAGCAGGAGCGCCGGCGTAACAGCCATCGTGGCGATCGGCACCGTGAGAGCGGCGGCGGCAAGAAGCCCGCCCGACGCCACCAGGTCGTGGCGTTTCACATTGTCTGCGAAGAAGCCGCCCGCGAGCATGCCGGCCGCCGAGCCAACCATGAAGACGATCAGGCAGAGGGCGGCATAGCGTTCGGCGACGCCAAACATCTCCATCCAGGCCGGAACGGCCATCTGCTGAATGCCCACCGTGTTGACGGCGATCAGTGCGAAGTAGGCGAAACAGAGCAGGATGGAGGTCTGCAGAAAGAGGCCTAGTCCCCCCTTCGCACCCTCTGCCGCCGCGGCGGCCCGAACCTCGACGCGATGGTCGACGAAGTACCGACGGTGACCGAGGACGAGTGCAGCCAGGATCAGCCCCGGCACGGCGCCGATGAGAGCAGCACCCGTGCGCCCCACGATATCGTCGAGGAAGTAGATGATCGGGGCGGCAGCCCATCCCAGCGAGCCACCCAACCCGTGGATGCTGTACGCCCTGCCGAGCCGCCGCTGATTCACAGACGAGTTCAGGAGGGCGAAATCGGCGGGGTGGAAGACACAGTTGCCGATGGCTCCGACGACCGAAATGACGGCAAAGGTCAGGAATGAATCGGCCAGAGCAGTGAGCGCGAGCCCGATGGCCGCCAGCGCCAATCCGCCGGCCAGGATCGGCCGGGCACCGAACCGATCGACGGCGAAGCCCGCGAGCGTCTGGCAGATCCCGGAAACCCCGTAGTAGATCGCCCCGAGCGCTCCTACGTCGGTAAACGAGAGGCCGGCCTTCTCGCGGACGATCAGGAGCATCGTGACGAAGGCCAGCTGATAGTAGTGGCTGGTGCCATGGGCGACACCGATCAGGCTGATGACCCGGACGTCACGCTCCAGGGGGGCTGCAGCAACTACGGACATGGAACCCTCGCTTAGGCGCCGATGATAGACGATCCGCAGCGCGGTCGTTTGCGGAATTGAGCGCAGGAGCCATGCGTGCGTGATGACGCGCGATGGGATCGCGCGCTACTGTCCCCGGCGAAAAGGGGAGAAACGTCATGAAGCGCTGGAAACACCGGCCAGAGGGGTCGACCTGGGGAGACTGGGGCGATGACGATCAGCTTGGCCGGCTCAATCTCATCACCCCCAAGAAGGTCCTGGAGGGCATCGCCGAGGTCAAGGAAGGTCTGTCGTTCTGCCTCAGCATCCCGCTCGATTTCCCCGGCGGCAACGTCCTCAATCCGCGGCGGCTGCCGCCGGTCCTGTCGCCGACCGGCGACGAGAACGGTTGGCGCTTCAACTTCCATACCCGGACCCTCAACCCCCTTTTCATGGACGTGGCGAGCGACGACCGCGTCATCCTGACCCTGCAGTACTCCACCCAATGGGACACGCTGGCCCATGTCGGCGGCCTGTTCGATGCCGACGGCGACGGGGTACCCGAAGCGCTCTACTACAACGGCTTCAAGGCGGGTTCGGATGTCGTCGGCCCCCTGCCCGACGCCGGCCGCGACGGTTGCGGGCACCTGAGCTACGCCCACAAGCTGGGGGTCGAGAACATGGCCGCCAAGGCGATCCAGGGCCGCGGGGTCATGGTCGACCTGGAGAAGCACTACGGCCGCAGCCACAAGTATGTGAACTACGACGATTTGCACCGTGTGCTTGAGGCCGACAAGGTGGTAATCGAACCGGGCGATATGCTGCTGCTCTATACCGGCTTTACCGACGAAATCATGAAAATGAACAAGAAAGTCGACCCGGACCGCGCGCACGCCATGTGCTGTGTCCTGGACGGCCGCGACAAAAGGCTTCTGCAATGGATCACCGACAGCCAGATTTCTGCACTTATCGCCGACAACTACGGCGTAGAAGCTGTCCCTGCGAAGCCCGGGCCGGAGAACGCAGAACACCCTTCGCTGCCCATTCATAATCACTGTCTTTTCAAGCTTGGACTGAATCTGGGAGAAATCTGGTGGTTGCAGGATTTGGCACTGTGGCTCCGCGACAAGAAGCGCTCCCGCTTTCTCCTGACAGCCCCCCCGTTGCGCCTGCCCGGCGCCGTCGGGTCGCCAGCAACACCAGTAGCTTCGG
>JAUXRT010000737.1 GCA_030681635.1 Reyranella sp. | reverse complement strand
GGTCGTGCTGCTGCCGGCGCTGCTGGTCTGGATGCTGGCCTTCGAAGTCGCGGCCAGCGTCTGGAAGGTGCAGGTCGACTACCTGCTCGCCCGCGATCAGGGCGAATATTTCCTCGAGGGCCTGCGTTGGCTGGGCTGGCTGCCGCTGGCCGCGCTCTTCCTGTGGGTGCGTGAGCAGTTGATCCAGCGCAGCCGCCGCATCGCGCGGGGCTGAGACAACCGCCAACGAAACCGGCGCCGTCTCGCGACGGCGCCGGACATCTCTCGTTCACTCGGGAATGTGGAGCTCGGCGCCGGTCAGCCGGCGATAGGCTTCCAGGTATCGCTTGCTGGTGGCCTCGACGACCTCGGCCGGCAGCCTGGGCGGTGGCGCCTCGCCGTTCCAGCGGCCGGCATGCCGCTCGACATCGAGCCAGTCGCGCAGCGGCTGCTTGTCGAAGCTGGGCTGCGGCCGACCCGGCGCATAGCCGTCGGCCGGCCAGAAGCGCGAACTGTCGGGTGTCATCACCTCGTCGATCAGCAGGATCTCGCCCGATTTGGTGCGCCCGAACTCGAACTTGGTGTCGGCGATGATGATCCCCTGCTTCAGCGCAACGTCGCGGCCCCGCGTGTAAACGAGGCGCGTCAGCCGCTCGAGCTCCGACGTCACGTCGGCGCCCAGCACCTTCTGCATCTGCGAGATCGTGATGTTCTCGTCGTGGCCGCTCTCGGCCTTGGTCGCCGGGCTGAAGATCGGCGGATCGAGCCGGCCGCTTTCCATGAGGCCCGCCGGCAAGGTCTCGCCGGCCAGCGTGCCGGTCTTGGCATATTCCCGCCACGCCGAGCCGGTGATGTAGCCTCGCACGACACATTCGATCGGGAACACCGTGCCGCGCCTGCACAGCATCGCGCGCCCGGCGATCTCAGCGCGATGCGGCTTGAGCGCGGGCACTGAGTCTGCGATCTCGCTGGCATCGGCCGAGATCATGTGGTGCTTCACCACGTCACCCAGCTGCCGGAACCACCAGGCGCTCACCTGCGTGAGCACAGCGCCCTTCTGCGGGATGGGCTCGGCCATCACCACGTCGTAGGCACTGACCCGATCGGTCGCCACCAGCAGCAGCCGGTCGGCATCGACTGCATAGACGTCGCGGACCTTGCCCCGCGCGATCCGCTCCAGAGGCAGATCACTGGTCGTCATCGCCATCATCACACACCTCGTCCTGAGCGCCCCCTCCGGCCCTTCGGGCCACCTCCCCCATTTGATGGGGGAGGAGAGAAGGCTTTTCCCCCTCCTCCTCCACGTCAGCGGGGGAGGTGGCCCGAAGGGGCGGAGGGGGTCATTAGCCTTCCTTGCGCATCTCTTCGAACACTTCCTTGGCGATCAACATCGCCTCGCGGACCGACGGCAGGCCGATGTAGCCACTGAGATGCAGCAACGCCTCCGACAACTCGTCCTCGGTCCAGCCCTGGTTGCGCGCCATGCGCAGGTGGATTGCCAGCTCCGGCCAGCGCGCCTGCGAGGTGTCGGAGATAACGCAGATCAGCGCCCGTGTCTTGAGATCGAGGCCGGGACGCGACCACAGCATACCGAACACCGCCTCGCGGGCGTAATTGCCGAACTTCTGCATCATCGGGTCGTCGTAGACGGTCTTGTTCATCTTGTCGGCGTAGGCGGCCCCCATCAGCTTGCTGCGGATTTCGGTGCCCTTTTTGTAGTTCTCGCTCTCGGCCATTTTTCCCTCCGTCGACATTTCCCGCTGCAGCCTCGGGGAAATCGCGCGTAGGATCAATCGCCTGGACGGGGGAGTGCTACGAATACCAGCATGACGGCCAACGGCTCGCCGACGACACGCGCCGGCCGCAAACGCACGGCCGGACTCACGCTGGCAGCGCTTGGTGTCGTCTTTGGCGATATCGGCACCAGTCCGCTCTACACGGTCAGCACCTGCTTCAGCGACTACACGGGGATCAAGCCGACCGCCGACAACGTGCTGGGCATGCTGTCGCTGCTCACCTGGGCCCTGATCATCGTCGTTACCTTGAAATACGTCGTCGTGGTGATGCGCGCCGACAATCACGGCGAGGGCGGCGTGCTGGCGCTGATGGCGCTGGTGCTGCAGGAGACGGGCCTCTCGGAGCGCCGGCGGCGGGTCTACATGATGCTCGGGATTGCCGGCGCTGCCCTCTTCTATGGCGACTGCCTGCTCACGCCGGCGATTTCGGTGCTGAGCGCGGTCGAGGGCCTCAACGTCGCCACCACAGCCTTCGCCGACCTGGTCTTGCCAATCTCGGTCGGCCTGATCGTGGGCCTGTTCGCCCTGCAGCACTTCGGCACGGCTGGCGTCGGCCGCTGGTTCGGGCCGATCATGCTGATCTGGTTCATTACCCTCTTCGCCTTGGGGCTCCAGCACGTTGTCCATCATCCGCAGATACTGGCTGCGCTCTCGCCCCTGCACGCGGTCGACTTCGCCATCCGCCACAAGGTGGTGGCCTTCGTCGCACTTGGTGCCGTCACGTTGGCCTTCACCGGCGCCGAGGCCCTCTATGCCGACATGGGCCATTTCGGCCGCACGCCCATCCGTCGGGCCTGGCTGCTGCTCGTGCTGCCGTCGCTGCTCGTCAACTACTACGGACAGGGAGCGTTGCTGCTGGACGATCCGACATCGCTCGAGAATCCGTTCTTCCGGCTGGCCCCACGCTGGGCGCTCTATCCGCTGGTGGGCCTGGCCACGGCGGCCACGGTGATCGCCTCGCAAGCCACCATTTCCGGCGCCTTTTCCATGGCCCAGCAGGCGGCCCTGCTGGGCCTGAGCCCGCGCCTGCGCATTCAGCACACGTCGGCCAGCGAATTCGGCCAGATCTACGTCCCGGCCGTCAACTGGCTGCAGATGATCGGCGTCGTGTCGCTCGTTCTTGCCTTCCAGACGTCGTCGAATCTTGCCGCCGCCTATGGCATCGCCGTCACCGGCACGATGCTGGTGACAAGCGTGCTGATGCTGAGCCTTGCCCGGCGCGGATGGAAATGGGACTGGCCAGTCGTGATCCTCGTCTTCGGATTCTTCATCGCGATCGATGCCACGATGGTCTCGTCCAACATGCTGAAGTTCTTGCACGGTGGTTGGGTCCCGCTGCTGATCGCCGCGGTGATCTTCACGGCGATGTGGACATGGTTGCAGGGCCGCCTCGCCGTCGCGGCCCGAGAGAAGGAAAGGGCCGTGCCGCTCGATGCCCTGCTGAGCGGCTTTGAATACAGCGGCTGGCATCGGGCAAAGGGCACGGCGGTCTACTTCACGAGCTTCTCGGAGAATGCTTCGAACTGCATGCGACGCAACCTCATCCACAACGAGGCGCTGCACGAGACTGTCGTCCTGCTCACCGTGCGGATCGCCGACGAGCCTTTTGTTGCACCGTCGTTGCGCCGCGAGGTCGCCGATCTCGGCAACGGCCTCCACCGCGTCCTGCTGCGCTACGGCTTCATGGAAAAGCCCGACGTGTCGCGCGATGTCGAAGGGCTGACCGACAGCGGCATTCCGGTCGATCCCGAGTACACGACCTACTTCATCGGCCGCAACAGCATCGTCGGTGGCGACCGGCCGATGCTGGCGCGCTGGCAGCAGAAGATTTTCCTGGCGCTGTCCCGCTTCGCCATGAGTCCCGGCGACTTCTACGGCCTGCCAGCCAACCGGGTCGTCGAGCTCGGCGGACGGATCGAGATTTAATTTAGACCCGCTTCAGGCGTCGAAGCCGGTGAGCGAGATCGGCGTGGCCATCGGCGGCTGAAGCCCGCGCGCCAGCAGATCGCCCAGGCGGGCGAAGATGCGGCCGGCCTCGGCGCAGCCGACGTCCTGCGCGACCGCTTCGGCCGCGATGTTGAGCAACGCGTTGCCGGCAAGATCGCGGCACTCGTCAGGCAGACCTTCCACAGCGTCGGCAATCAGCCGCATGGCGCGCTGCAGTTCGACGAGCCGGTCGGGATCGGGCGTGCCCATCATCAGTTGAGCCGCGCACCGGCGGCGCCGGGCAGCGGCGAGAGCCGCAACCCCGCGCTCGAGAGAGCCACCGCGAAGGCCTTCAACCGGAGGGCGGCAACGCGCGAGGCCGTCGGTGCCATCATCACGTCGAGCGAGGCGAGCAGCGGTCCGTCGTAGTCGCCCTGCGCCAACCCACACAGGGCAACCAACGTCGCCTCGTCGCGGCTCACCTTCGAGCAGGTCGGCAGGTGGATTTCCATGGCGCGCCGGGCGCCGAACAGGAAGGCATCCATGGCAATGGCGAAATCGGGCAATGCATCGAGAAGGCCCGCCATCTTGAAGCCGCGATGAAGCGTCGAGCCTTCTTCCGGCAGGGCGCGGTCCTGCTGCCATTGGCGCAGGGCCCACAAGACGAAGCGCTCGCTGACCGGCAGGCCGCAGGCGCATCCCATCCGGCCGCAGGTCGGCTTGGGAGACGGTTGGGGAGGCCTAAATCGCTGTTCTGGCGAGCTTTCCATAACCTCTCCAACGTTGGGCAAGCGTTGACAGCAATCATCATTTTATGCAATTGAGAGTCAATCGCAATCTAATATTCAGAAGAGGTGAAAAGCGCATGAACCAGCCATCACGGGCGGAACGGACGAAGGAGTCCGAAGCCGACCGGCCGGACCCATCAACACCTGTCGTCGACAGCGCCACGCTGATGAGCGGCCGGCGCGAGTTGATCATCCGGCATGGCGTCGAGAGCTACCGTCTCCGAGTCACCGCTTCCAACAAACTCATTCTAACAAAATAACCGAACCCCGAGGGGCCATCCCCCCTCGGCTAAACTGCCCAGCCAGCCGGTCCACACGGACCACTGCCAGCCAGGCGTCCTGTTTTGTTTTGGGGGACCTGGCTATGAATACCCGCTCAATTCTCTATGCCTTGCTGGCGACAACGGCGATCGGATACACCATCCCGGCGCCGGCGTCGGCACAGACACCGCCGCCCGTCGCGGCGCCGAATCCGGCTGCATCGGGCCAGAGCCCGCCCTCGACCGCGCCGCATCCTGTTCCCACCCAGCTCGATGCCGTGACGACCGCCGCGACCCGCACCCGGCGTCCGCTCGACGACGTGGCGGCCACCGTCTCGGTGACCACGACCGAAGACATCGACCGCGAGAACATGCAGGACGTCCGCGACCTCGTGCGCAACGAGCCCGGCGTCACCGTCGGCAACAACCCGAACCGTGCCGGCTTCCAGAATTTCGTGATCCGCGGCATCGGCGGCAATCGCGTCCTGCTGATGGTCGACGGCATGCGAACGCCCGACTTCCCCG
>JAUXRT010000732.1 GCA_030681635.1 Reyranella sp. | reverse complement strand
ACGAAGGCAAGGCCCGCCGCGTGTACGAACGCTCGGTTCCTCGCGCAAGATTAGCCGAACGCCGGCATCACCTGCTCGCCGAAGCGGCGCATGGAGGCCACGTTCTGGTCGTGGCTCATGGCGCCGAAGCCGGTCTGGCAGAGCAGGTGCTGGACGCCGACGTCGCGCAGTTCGGCCACCTGCTCGCGCACGCGAGCCGGCGTGCCGTAGAGCGAGCCGGTCGAGAGCACGAACGGGATGGCTTCCGAATCAGGCACGGCGGGGTCGGTCCAGGCGTTGAGCGTGGCCGGGTCGGGCGTGAAGTCGGCGGGATTATAAGCCTCGCGGACATGCATCATGTGGGCGCGGGTCTCGACCAGGAGGGCCGCCAACTCGTCCTCGGCTTGAGCGTTGGAATCCGCGACGTAGACGTTGCGCCACAGCGCGCTCTTGGCCAGCAGCCGCGCCTTCTTTGCGGCATCGTGGCCGCCTTCGTCGATGCCGGCGGCATAGGTCGCCCAGCGCTCTTTTATGCGCGCCACCGGCAGGCGCGCCGTCAGGATCGGCACGCCCAGCTTTCCGCATTCGGCGAAGGAGCCGGGCGAGATGACGCTGCGCCAGAGCGGCGGACCCGGCTGCTGCACCGGCTTGGGCCGGAGCGCCGGGATGTGCAGTCTGTGGAACTTGCCTTCGTAGGTGAGCGGCGCCTCGCGCCAGGCGCGCTCGAGGATATCGACCGTCTCCTCCATGCGCTCGCGGCTGTCATGGCTGCGCAGCCCGTGGCCCACGAATTCGTATTCGTTGTAGGCGGTGCCCTTGCCGATGCCGACGTCGATGCGGCCCTTGCTGAGATTGTCGAGCAGCGCCAGCTGGACGGCCAGCCGCACCGGATGGTGGAACGGTGTCTGCACCACGGCGAAGCCGATGCGGACGCGCTCGGTCTTCACGGCAAGTGCGGCGGCAAACATCAGCGAGTCGTTGTAGACGCTCTCGCCGGTGAAATAGTGCTCGGTCAGCCAGACGTCGGAGAAGCCCAGCGTCTCGGCGAGGCAGGCCTGCTCGATGATCCTGTCGATGCGGGCGCCGTCCTCGTCGGGCGAAGGCGACATTGCAAGCGTAAGCCAACCGAACTTCATCGAATGCGTCACGCGACCTCCCGCATCGTGGTCCCGCCTATTGTGTCCTGGCCAGTTCGACGTTGCACGCAACGTCGTCGGGGCCGGGGCCGCCCTTGAAGTCGGAGCGGGCATACGGGCTGGCCGAGATCGTGTTTCCTGAGATCGTGCCGGAGAACGAGGCAGTCAGGGTCTTGGATGGGTTGATCCGCGGCGACCAGACGATGCTGCCGGAATAGCGATTGCCGCTGATCGTGATCGTGACCACGACCGCCGCCTCTGGCGGGCCCTTGGTGGCGACAGAGCCCTGGCCGTTGGTCACAGGGATCGAGAGCGGCAGGGCGCTGTTCCAGAATCCGCACTTCGCCTGTCCTATCCAGCGTACATCTCCCGCTGCGGGCACGGCGGAGGCAGCGCCTGCCGCGGGGGCCGGTGTTGCCGGGACGGGCGGCGGCGCGGGGGCAATGGCTGCCGGAGCGGCGACGCCGAGGGTCAGCACCGCCGAGCCGCCCGTACCAGCGGCGCTGAAATTGAGTTGGAGCTGATTGCCCGCCAGGCGGCCACGGAGACCAAAGGACAATTTCCCGCAGAGCCTGTCGAAGCCTGTCGCTTCGCCGCTTACATCTCCCGTCGGTGAAATCCGGATCGAGATCGGGCCCTGGCCGCAATTTGGGGAACGCAATGTGCCAGTGCCAACGCCGTTAGCCACTTGCACGGTCATCGGGATGGCGCCTGAAGTGCCTCCGGTTGCAAGATTGGCCGCGCCGCCATAGCTGCCATCGGACGATCTGGTGCCCGGCGCCGCGGGAGGCGCGGCTGTGGTGGCAGCAGGCACTGCTGCAGAGGCGGCCCGTGCCTTGGCTTCCTCGTCTGCCTTCTTCTTGTCGTCCTCGATCTTGGCGACGGCGGGCGGTGCGGGGGCAATCGCTGCCGGAGCGGCGGCGCCGAGGGTCAGCGTTGCAGAGCCGCCGGTCCCGGGGGCGCTGAAATTGAGTTGGAGCTGATTGCCTGACAAGCGACCACGGAGGCCAAAAGACACTTTCCCGCAGCTTCTGTCGAAGCCTGTCGCCTCACCGACTACATCTCCCGTCGGCGAAATCCGGATTGTGACCGGACCCCGGCCGCAATGTGGGGAAAGAAATGCACCGGTACCGCTGCCGTTGGCCACCTGCACCGTCATGGCGAAGGCGGCTGAAGTGCCTCCGGTCGAAAGATTGGCCGCGCCGCCATAGCTGCCATCGGACGGCCCGGCGCCCTGCGCTGCGGGAGGCGCGACCGTGGTGGCGGCGGGCACTGCGGCGGCGGCGGTTCGCGCCTTGGCTTCCTCGTCCGCCTTCTTCTTCTCTTCTTCCGCCTTCTTCTTGTCGTCCTCGATCTTCTTCTGGTCGTCGTCGAACTTGGCGACGGCGGGCGCGGCCTCCTTCAGGAGTGCCTGGTTCTGTGCCCCGTTGAGAAAGCCGGTCGCGGGTTGATTGCGGGCTTTCTGCCAGTTGGCGATCATCTCGCGGCTGCGTGGCCCGAAGGCGCCGTCGTTGCCGCGCGTGTCGAACCCGAGCGCGGTGAGCGCCACCTGGATGTGCTGGCGGTCTGGCGATGACAGACGCAATCCGCTTTCCAGAGCTTCCGCCGCCTTCTTATCCGCAGCCGCGGCTTCGGCTTCGGCAACCTCCTTGGTGCTGGCTTCGGCCTTCTGCTTGGCTTCCGCAGTGGCCTTCTGCGACGCTTCGGCCTCCGCCTTCTGTCGCTCGGCCTGTGCCCTGACAAGCGCCTCGTCAGCCTGGCGCTTGGTTTCGGTCTCGGCGGCTGCCTTCTTGCGCGCGTCGTCCTCGGCCTGGCGCAGCGCCGCCATCTCGGCCTCCGCCTTGCGCTGAGCGGTCTCCTCTGCGGCACGGCGCGCAGCGGAGGAGGCCTGTTCGCGCTGGCCGGCCTCGGCCTGGCGGCGTGCTTCCATGTCTGCCTTCAGCTTGGCCAGTTCCTCTTCGGCCTTCTGGCGCTTCAGTTGGGCGTCGGCGAGTTCGGTGTCGGCAGTTCGCTTTGCTGCCGCATCGGCTTCCGCTTTGCGCTGAGCCTCTTCTTCCAGCCGCTTTTTCTCGGCCGCGGCCGCATCGGCCTTGCGCCGTTCCGCCAGAACGCGTTCGAGATCCTCGACCTTGAGATCCTGCAGGGCGACGCTTGGCGCCGCGGGCTTGCCACCGGGCGCGAGCGCGAAATATCCGCCGCCTGCCAGGGCCAGCACGGCCGCGGCGATGCCGGCGTACACGGGCACGCGGCTTTTGGCGGTTGCCGGCGGCGGGCTTTCGACGCGCGGCGACGTGGCGACAGGGCCAGTCGCCGGTCGTGGCGTCAGCGTCGTCGCCGCCGGCTCGGCGCGAGTCCGGTCCAACCGGACCGTCGCATCGTCACCCGATGCGGCAGTCCACGACAGAATGGGCCGCCATCCCGCGATCGACTGCGGCCGGTCGGAGGCGCGGATGGCGAGTCCCGCGTCGATGCCGGCCAACAGCCCGGCCGAAAAACCGGGGCCGGCGCGTTGCGCGATCGGCTCGTAGGAATCGTCGAGCATGCGGTCGAAGGCGCTGGGCGGAGCTGCGCCGAGGATCGCGTGGTAGAGCGTGGCCGAGAGGCCGTAGATATCGGTCCACGGCCCCTGTTTGGCCGAGGTGAACTGCTCGGCAGCGGCGTAGCCCGGCGTGAAGATCGCCGTCATCGCCACCGTGCGGCCGACCATGGCCGCGCGCGAGGCGCCGAAGTCGATCAATGTCGGGCTGCCTTTGCCGTCGAGCAGGATGTTGGCCGGCTTGATGTCGCGGTGCAGGAAGCCGGCGTTGTGAACCTCCTCGAGACCGTCGAGCAACGTCGACACGACCAGGTCGATGGCGGCGGGATCCAGGGCGCCCTGCTTCTTCAGGCGGGCCTCGAGCGTCTCGCCATGGAGCATCTCCATGACGATGTAGGCCGTCCCGTTGATCTCGAGAAAGTCGAAGACCCGCACGATGCCGGGCGCGCGGTGCAACGTCGCCAATGTGCGGCCTTCGGCCACGAAGCGGTCGCGACCCCAGGTGAAATCCTCGGCGACCTTGGTCGAGCGCGGCAAGACGGTGTTGCCGTCCTGGCGGATCGCGAGCGAGATCGGCAGGTATTCCTTGATCGCGACTTCGCGGCCGAGCTGGATGTCGCGCGCCAGATAGGTGGTGCCGAAGCCACCCTGGCCCAACACCGCCAGGATTTCGTAGCGTCCGATCATTTCACCGGCCGGCAGGGCGATGAAGTCGACCTCGGGGTCGCTCGCCGTCGTACCGGACTTCATGTCCACCATTGCTTACGCCCGTCCCCCAAGAACCGGCGCCAGACAAAACGGCGGTTACACCGCCAAAATGCGCGGTGGGCGCAGCAGGCACAAGATCGCAATTCGGCGCAGGTCGAACCTGCACGCCGCGATCGAATTGAGGGACACGTTCGACGGCGGCACGCAAACGCCCGGCCCCTCGCGGGACCGGGCGTTGCCAACGTCTTCCGCTACCAGAAGCGGCTGGCGCCAAACAGGCGGGTGGCAACCTGCTCGTCGCGATGGCGACCGCCCATGGCCGCACCGGCACAGGCTGCCGCGCCGGCGATGAGCAGGGTGGCGGCGGCAAGGAACGCCGCGAGGGCGCCCATCTTGCGGGCCTTGTCGGCCGCGGCGCGTGCCTTGGCCTCGGCGTCCTTGGCGGCGGCATAGGCCTCGTCGACACGCTTCTCGGCCTCGATCTGCGGCAGGCCGGTCTGGCGCGCCACGATCTCGGCGAGATAGGTGCGGTCGGCCGGCGCCATGGTGCCGCTGGCGAGGCTGGTGGCGAACACCCGCGTGAGCGGGGCCTGGAGTTCGCCGCGCGGGATACGGCGCATCTCCATCCGCATGCCGTCGTTCATGCCTGGCATGGCTGGCGCGGCCGTTGCGGGCTTCGGATCGGTCGCCGTCGCCGCCTCGGGCTGGGTGGTGCCTGCAGTCGGGGGAGCTGGCGGGGCAACCGGCGTCGCGGGCGTCGGCGCCAGTGTCGCGGCGGCTGTTCTCTGGCCAGGCACCGGTCGCAGCAGCAGATCGATTGCCATGCTGGAGGGTGCCATGTCGGAAGGCTGCGCGACGCGATCGGCGATCGCCGGGCCCATCGCCGCGCCGCCGCCGGCGATCGCGCCGGCCGACAGGGTGGCAGTGGTCTGCACGGCCGTCTTGAGCGCGCCACCGGCGCCGGAGAGGGCGATGCAGGCACCGATCAGGATGCCGACCGCCCACACCGCAAAGCCGTGGCTGCCGTCACGAAACTGGCGCTCCTGCTCGACGCCGCTCAGCCAGGGCGTGCGCATGCGTCCGGCGAGATAGCCTCCG
>JAUXRT010000730.1 GCA_030681635.1 Reyranella sp. | reverse complement strand
TGGGGACGCCCTCGGGCTGGGGCAGCTATCTCTTTCGCGTGTTTTCGATCCCGTTCCTGTTGATCCGCGCCCGCGACATTTTCCTGTTCCCCTTCGGCTTCAGGGGCGACGTCAATTACATCCATGAAGCGGCGTGGCCCGAGGTCCGGCGTTGGGGCCGGCTGCTGCTCGCCTTCTATGCCGCCCTGATCGTGGGCTCGATCCTGCTGCAGACGACGGCGGTGCTGTTTGTGTGGGTCTTCCCGCTGCTGATCGGCCTGCCGCTGCTGCGGCTTTATCTTCTGTGCGAGCACACGCTCTGCCCCAACAGCGACGACGGCTTTGCCAACACCCGCACGACGCTCAGCAATCCGCTGGTGCGCTTCCTGATGTGGAACCTGCCGTACCACGCCGAGCATCACCTGCTGCCCAACATCCCGTTCCATCATCTGCCCGAGGCGCATCGCCACCTGCGGCCGCATTTGAAATACGTCGCCCGCAGCTACACCCAGGTGCATGGCGACATCATCCGGAGCTTTTCTTGAGAACCAGCGAAGGCGTGTTCGAGTGCGGCGATCTTTCGTTGCAACGCGGCGGCACGCTTAAAGGCGCCCGGATTGTCTATAAAACCTACGGCACGCTCGCGCCCCGGCGCGACAATGTCATCGTCTATCCGACCAGCTATAGCGCCCAGCACACCGACATCGAATGGCTGGTCGACGTGAAGCACGCGCTCGATCCGTCGCGTTACTTCATCGTCATCCCCAACATGTTCACCAACGGCCTCTCGTCCTCGCCGTCGAACACCGGGGGCGATTTTCCCGAGGTCACGACCTACGACAACGTCACGCAGCAGCGGCGCCTCATGGCCGAGCTGTTCGGCGTCGATCGCATAAAAATGGTCTATGGCTGGTCGATGGGTGCGCAGCAGGCCTATCACTGGGCGGCGCTGTTCGGCGAGGCGGTCGAGCGCATCGTCGTCAACTGCGGCTCGGCGCGTACGGCACCGCACAATTTCGTCTTCCTCGAAGGCGTGCGCAGCGCCGTGCAGGCCGCCCGCACGCCCCAGGATGGGCTCCGCGCCATGGGCCGCATCTATGCCGGCTGGGCGCTCAGCCAGACCTTCTATCGCCGCGAGATGTGGCGCGGCCTCGGCTTCAAGGATCTGGAGGACTTCTTCGTCCGCTCCTGGGAGGCGAGCTTCCTGCGCCGCGACGCGCGCGATCTCATGGCCCAGCTCTGGACCTGGCAGAACGGCGACATCTCCGCCAACGATCTTTTCCGCGGCGATCTCGAGATGGCGCTCTCCAGCATAAAGGCCAGGGTGCTGCTGATGCCTTCGGCCACCGATCTTTATTTCCAGACCGACGACAACCGCGCTGAGCTGCCCCATCTCAAGACTGCGAAGCTGGTGGAAATTCCCTCGGTCTGGGGCCATCGTGCCGGCAATCCGTTGGCCAATCCCGAGGATGCGGCGTTCATCGACGCCCAGGTGGAAGCGCTGCTCGACGCCTAATCCTTTTCCGGCACCACGGCCGGCAGCACCGTGGTCGGATCGGTCACCGACTCCGAGGCCGGCGCCGGTACCGATGCCGGGCGCAGCACGGGACGCGCCGGCGTGGTGTCCAGGAAGGCGGCCACCGCGGCAGCGGTCGCCTTGGGATCCTCCTCCATCGGGTTGTGGCCGAGGTTCTCGAAGATTTCGAGCTTGGCGCCCTTGATGTCGTTCTGGAACCGGAAGGCATCCGCCACCGGCACCCAGCGGTCCTTGGCGCCCCAGATGATCAGGGTCGGCACGGCCAGCCGCTTGAGCGGCGTGGGGTCGAGCGGCTCCTGGCTGCGGGCGCGCTGCAGGGTCGCCTCGCGGTTGCCGGGGAAGCGCTGTAGCTCGGAATATCGCTTGATACGGTCGGGCGTCACCATCTCGGGATCGGCGTAGACCTCCAGGAGCGAGCGCCGCACGAGGCGGTCCGGCTTGAAGTAGATTCCGATGTCGCCGATCACCGGCAGGCGGGCGAGTCGGGTCGGCAGCGGCGCCTCGCCCTGGCGCGGATAGCCCGCGGCATCGACCAGGACGAGATGGCTCACCCGGTCCGGCCGGGTGGCGGCGAAGCTCCAGGCCACGGCGCCGCCCATCGAATGGCCGACCAGCACGAAGCGATCGAGATGCAGTGTGTCGACCAGCACTTCTATGAAATCGGTGTAGGCCTCGATGGTGTATTCGTCGCGCGGCCAGGCGCCGGTCAGGCCATGGCCCGGCAGGTCGACCGTGATCAGGCGCACGCGCGGGCCCAGTTCGCGCACCCAGCCCTCCCACATGTGCAGCGAGCCCAGCGATCCGTGGATCAGCACCACAGGGATCGCGTCGGCATCGTCCTGGTCGCGCGCATAGTCGCGGATATGGGCGCGCACGCCGCCGACATCGATGAACTTCGAGTGCTCGTTGGCATAGCGCGCGATCAGCATCTCGGCCGGCAGGGTCGGCGCATAGGCCCACAGCGCCACGCCTGCCAGGACGGCACCGGCGAACAGCAGGACGAGTGGCCAGCGCCGGCGCGGCGTCTCAATTCTTCGGCGGCGCGGCGGCATCGTCCGCTCCCTCGCTGGTCATTTCCGAGCTGCCCTCCGTCTTCGGCCGCTCCGGCAACTCGCCGCGCAGCGCGGCGCCGAGCTTGTCGATGTCGCGCAGCCTGAGTTCCGGCACCGCCTTGGGATCGATGATCTTCTCCTCGATCAGCCGGGCGAGCAAAGTGCGATTGAGATGGTTGGTGACGGTCAGCCGGTCCTCGAGGTTCGACACGAAGACGAACAGCTCGAAATCCAGGCCGGCGGCGGCGACGCGCACGAAGCGCACGATCGGCGCCGGCACGCGCAACACCCGCGGATGGCCGAGTGCCGCCTCGCGCAGGATCGCTTCCAGTTTCGTCACGTCCGTGCCCAACGACACGGAGATCTGGATTTCGACGCGGCTCGACGTGTCGGCATAGGTCCGGTTGATGACCGGGCTTTGCAGGAACATGCTGTTCGGCACGATGACGTGCGTGCGCTGGAAGGTTTCGATCTCGGTGGCGCGGATGTTGATGCGGCGCACGAAGCCCTCGTGGCCGTTGACCACCACCCAGTCGCCCGCCTTGATCGGCCGTTCCATCAGCAGGATCACACCGGAGATCACGTTGTTGGCAATGTTCTGCAGGCCGAGGCCGATGCCGACCGACAGGGCGCCCAGCACGATGGCGAGGTTGGTGAAGTCGACACCCAAGGCGGCGATGCCGACCAGGATCGCGATCATGACCCCGGCATAGTTGAGGCCGGCGTCGATCGACTGGCGCAGCGGCAGCGGCGCGTCGACGGTCGGCAGCACGCGGTCGCGCACGATGCTGCGGACCAGGCGCGCGATCAGCATGCACACGCCGAAGGCTGCGATCGCCATGCCGACGTTGCCCAGGGAGATGGTGACGCCGCCCACCTTCACGCCGCGAAGCAGCTGGCCGAAGCCCTGCAGGATAGCGTCAGTGTCGACCCCCCAGGTGGCGGGGATCGCCAACGCCAGCAACACCACCAGGATCAGGTCGAACAACAGCAACAGCATCAGCTGGCCGCGCACCGTGGAATCGGCCGGCAGGCCGAGGCGGTGTCGCACCCAGCGGCCGGTCGGCGTGTCGGGCGCGGCGGCGGCGTCGAGCAGATCCGCGACGAGGCGATGCAACAGGAGCCCGATCGCGATCAGGAGGCAGGTTGCGGCGATCGACGAATGAAGGTGGGCGGCGAGCGCGGCATAGCCTGCGAGCGCGAAGCCGATCGACGACAGCACCACGGCGCTCAGGACCAGGCGCGCAATCGACCACCAGGTGCCACCGATCATCGGCGGCAGCTCTGATCCCTCGGGCCGGGCCGCATGCCAGGCCTTGTTGGCCAGCGTCGGCAGGGCGAACAGCGCGACCAGGGTGGCGAGCACCAGGGAGCCGACCGCTGCCACCGCTTCGCGTCCGTTGCCATGGCTGAACGCGACATAGATCAAGTCGGTGGCGATGGCCGCCACCATCAGGCGGCGCAGCGCATGGGAGAGATAATGTGCGCTCGAATCGGTGAACGGCAGGATGCGCCACGCCGGGTGTGCCGGCGCGAGCCCGGCGGCGGTCATGCCGAACACGAGCAGCAAAGCGATCAGGCGCACGGTGAATTCCGGCACCAGCACGTCAAGCGGCGCTGGCGGCGCACTGGCGACCAGCAACCTGCCGATCAGCCACACGGCGAGAATCGGCACCAGCACCAGTCCGATGCCGTCGATGGCGGTGGCGATGGTGCGGTCGCGGTGGGTCGGCTCGTGGGCATGTCTGCGGCCGAAGCGGCGGCGAAGCGATCGCCCGGCCCACCATAGTGCAATGGTGAGTGCCGCCCAGGCAGCGAGCGGCGTGAGGTCCTGTCCACCCGATCGCAGCGCCGCCAGCCCGCCGCGATTCCAGGTGACCAGCGCCGTCGACAGGGCATGCGCCGAGGCGGTCAGCTCCGGTCCGATATTGCTCCATACCTGTGGTGACAGTGGCGAGGCGCTGCGACGCAGCAGGTTCTGCAGCACGACCTCGCCGCGCAGCTTGGTCAGATGTTCGAGCAGCTGGTCGGCGCGCGCGATCACGACTTCGCCCTGCTTCACCCGGCCCTCGCTGACCGTTGCCTGCTCGGTCAGACGTTGACGCTCGGCCTGCACGGCAGCCGACTCGGGCGAGGCGTCGACCCCGGGCTTGGTCTCGAGCGGCGCCAGCAGCTTCTTGGTGTCGGCAAGGTCATTGCGGGCGAGTGCGGCGGCAGCGGCGGCGGCGGCGCGCACATCGGTGGCCTGTTCGCGCAAGTCATCGATCTCGGCCGGCAGGAGGTTGGCCTGCTCGGTGCGGGTGGCGATGCGGTCGAGCTGACGCGTCCACAGGTCGACGAGCTGCGAGAATGGCCGCTGCGGCGCCGTCGCCGGCTGGGCGAATGCAGACGGGGCGAATGCTGATGGGGCGAACGCGGCCGCGCCCATCAACAAGAGCATGAGGCCCGCGAGACTGGACCAGGCGAGGCGGGCAGGAGATCGCATTCGGTTATCGAATCCTGGTGACGTCGTAGGGTCTTTGTCTTCCGTACCACGGCGGACGCGGATCGGGCCACCTGAGGAGAAGAGGGGTGCCGGGCATGGATTTTGCGGGTCGCGAAACCATCATCTGACCCGTCACAACGGCGAAATCAGGGCATCCTTCAGGTCGTCTGCCGCCTGTCGCCGCTTCGTCGTTGACAGGACGGGACCGACGCGGAACCTTGCGCGCCGAAAAGGGAAATTTGGGGAGAAACGGCATGGCCGACGGGACGAGTGCGGTAGGCGAGGTTCGGATCAAGCCCGACCGGCTGCACGCGTTCACGATGGCAATTTGCCGGGCCGATGGCAGCTCGGAGCAGGAAGCGAAGCTCGTCGCCGACCATCTCGTGCTCGCCAACCTGTTCGGGCATGACAGCCACGGCGTCGGCATGATGCCGCACTATATCCAGAACACCACGACGGGCGCCTGCATCCGCAACCATCATGCCAAGATCACGCGCGACAACGGCGCGGTGATCGTGATCGACGGCGGCGCCGGCTACGGCCAGGTCGTGGCCAAGGAAGCGATGGACATCGGCATCGAGCGGGCCAGGAAGAACGGCGTCTGCGTCGTCGGCCTGACCAACGCCCATCACATCGGCCGCATCGGCCACTGGGGCGAGCAGTGCGCCCGCGCCGGCATGGTGAGCACGCACTGGGTGAACGTGCATGGTCACAAGTCGCTGGTGGCGCCGTTCGGCGGCGCCGAGGCGCGCTTCACCACCAACCCCTACTGCACGGCGGTGCCGCGCAAGGGCAAGGAGCCGATCGTGCTCGACTTCGCCACCAGCCAGGTGGCGGCGGGCAAGGTCCGCGTCGCCAACAACAAGCAGATCCAGATGGAGCCCGGCCTGCTGATCGATGCCGCGGGCAACGCCACCACCGATCCCGGGGTTCTATATAATGCGCCGTACGGCGCCATCCTGCCGTTCGGCCTGCACAAAGGCGGTGGCCTCGCCGTGATCTGCGACCTCCTGGCCGGCGCGCTGACCGGCGGCAAGACGCATTCGCCACGGACCATCAAAAAAGACAGCACCGACATCATCAACAACATGCTGTCGATCATCATCGATCCC
>JAUXRT010000727.1 GCA_030681635.1 Reyranella sp. | reverse complement strand
ACGAAGGCGAGGCAGGCGGCCTCGGTACCAACGTCGGCCTGGGTGAAGGCAACCTTGGCGCCGGCGGCCGCGAGCTCGGCCGCCACGCGCTGGCCGCGCTCGCCGTCCCGATCGCAGAAAGCCACCGTGGCGCCCTCGGCGACGAAACGCCTGACCGTCGCCTCACCGATCCCGGATGCCCCGCCCGTCACCGCCGCGATCTTGCCGTCGAGTCTTCCGCCGTCGAGCTTGGCCATGTCCGCCCTCTTTCATTCCATTGCGAAAACGCACAGTCACGCTACGAAGCATACTCGGCTATTCAGCGGGCTCGCCGAAGCGAGAGGAAGTGTTCGCGACAGGTAATGGCGGAGAGGAAGGGATTCGAACCCTCGATAGGGGTTTACCCCCTATAACGGTTTAGCAAACCGCCGCCTTCGACCGCTCGGCCACCTCTCCGCAGTCCGTTAAGACCCCGGCGATCGAAATATCCACGACGGATGCGGGGCGGTTCTAGCCGGGGGCCCGGGGGGTGTCAAACAACCTCGCAATTTCGCAAGCGATATCAGGCTCTTGGCGGGCCGGTCTGGGGCATGCGACGCTACCGTCATGAGCGCCTCTGCCCCCGGTTCCCCATCCCTCACGTCCATCGACATGCTGCAGCGCCTGGTGGCGTTCGACACCACCTCGCGCAACTCCAATCTGGAGCTGATCCAGTACATAAAAGGCTACCTCGACGAGTTTGGCGTGAGCAGCACGCTGGTCCCCAACGAGGACGGCACCAAGGCCAACCTCTACGCCTCGATCGGGCCCGATGCGCCGGGCGGCATCGTCCTCTCGGGCCACACCGACGTGGTGCCGGTCGACGGCCAGGCCTGGGTCACCGATCCCTGGACGCTGAGCGAAAAGCCCGACGGCAACCTCTACGGCCGCGGCACCTGCGACATGAAGGGTTTCATCGCCACCTGCCTGTCCCATGTCCCCGCCTTCCAGCGCGCAAAACTGAAGGTGCCGATGCATTTCGCCTTCAGCTACGACGAGGAGATCGGCTGCCTGGGCGCCCACTCTCTGGCCGAGAAGCTGATGGGCAACGTGCCCCGCCCGCAGGCGGTGATCGTGGGCGAGCCCACCATGATGGGTGTGGTCAACGCCCAGAACGCCGGCGGCGGCCACGTCGCCACCTTCACCGGCGTCGAAGCCCATTCCTCGATGACCCACCTTGGCGTGAGCGCCATCCATTTTGCCGGCGACTTCATTCATTGGCTGAACGAGCTGCAGGTCGAACTGGCGCTCCGCCAGCGCACAGACATCGACACCATCCCCGGCCACACCACGATCAATGTCGGCATCGTGGCCGGCGGCACCGCGGGCAACATCCTGGCCCGCGAATGCACGCTGCGCTGGGGCTATCGCACGCTCCCCGGCGACGACGCCTGGGAAGTGCAGCGCCGCGCCGAACAATATGTCGCCGAGCTGCTGCTGCCCAAGATGAAGGCCAAGCATCCCGACGCCAACATCACCCTGGAGCGCCGGTCCTTCGTGCCCGGCCTAAAGCCGGAGGAGAACGAGGAAGCCGCCAAGCTCGCCCTGCAATGGACCGGCGGCAACCGCACCTACGCCGTGCCCTACGGCACCGAGGCCGGCATCTTCCGCAGCCACGGCATCCCGACCGTGATCTGCGGCCCCGGCGACATCTCCCAGGCTCACCAGCCCAACGAGTTCGTCGCCAGGTCCCAGATGGATGCCTGCGATGCCTTCATCGGCAAGATGATCGGCTGGGCCGAGCGTCAGTGACGCATCGGACTCAGTGACATATCGGACTCTGCGCGTTCTGAAGTTTTGTCGAGCAGCGACGCGGAATGGGACAGGCAACGCCTTGATCCGCCTCGTCTAATCGCCGCTGGCATCGGACTCGGCCTGTCCGATGAACGACGACATTTCACGACGGCGCTCCCTCTATTTCCTATCGGACAACAAAAGAGCGCCGGGTGTTCGCACTTTGCCTGGCCCCTTCTTTCGTTTATTTCCTATCACAAGCCGATCGGCCGGTCAAGCTTGACGCCGGACGCGGCATGCCGCCCGATCCTTCCCGATGATCGCGCCGCACGCCCGCCTCCGCCACGCCAGCCGCCGCCGCCTCCTGCAATTCCTGGCCGGCAGTCCGGTGCTGGCCGCCGGCGAGGCGTTGGCCCAGGCCACGCGCTTTCCCGACAGAGTGATCGCCTCGCCGCAGGAGGCGCTGAACGTCTTCGACTTCGAAGCGGCGATGCAGAAGGCCGTGCCGCCGGCGCACTTCGGCTACATGGCGACCGGCAGCGACGACGAGGTGACGCTGCGGGCCAACCGCGAGGGCTTCCAGAAATTCCAGCTGCGCCCGCGGCGGCTCGTCGACGTGAGCAAGCTCGACCTCCGCATGGAACTGTTCGGCCGCACCTATGCCAACCCGATCGTGATCGCGCCGACCGCCTCGAACCGCGCCTTCCACGAGGACGGCGAACTTGCCGTCGCGCGCGCCGCACGCAGCGGCAACCACCTGCAGATGCTGTCGACTGTGGCCACGGCCTCGATCGAGGAGGCGATCGCCGCGCGCGGCCAGCCGCTGTGGTTCCAGCTCTACCCCACCAACAAGTGGGAACTGGGTGATGCGCTGGCCCGCCGCGCCGAGATGGCCGGCGTCGAGACCATCGTGGTGACAGTCGATGTGCTGGCGCGGCAGAACTGGGAGACGCTGGCCAGGCTGTGGCGCACCGACACGCGCAATTGCGGCTCATGCCATGGCATGGGGCTCAAGAGCTACGTCGAGCGCAAACCCAACTTCAGCGGGCTCGACATCTCCGGCGTCACCAGCACGGGTGCCACCAACCTCACCTGGGAATTCCTGAAGCGCCTGCGCGATACGGTGAAGACCCGGATCGTGGTCAAGGGGTTGCTCACGCCGGAGGACGCGATCCTCGCGGTCGACAACGGAATCGACGGCATCGTGGTGTCGAACCACGGCGGCCGCTCCGAGGACAATGGCAGCTCGACCATCGAAGTCCTGCCCGAGATTCTGGAAGTCGTCGACGGCCGCATTCCCGTGCTGATCGACGGCGGCTTCCGCCGTGGCACGGACATTGCGAAGGCCCTGGCGATGGGCGCGCGTGGCGTCTGCATCGGTCGCCCCTATCTCTGGGGGCTCGGCGCCTTCGGCCAGCCGGGCGTCGAGCGCGTGCTGGGGCTGTTGCTGCAGGAAACTCGCGCCGCCATGATGCAGCTCGGCGCGCCCTCGCTAAAACATCTCACGCCGGCGATGGTCAAGCGCAGCTAAGGGGGGAGTCTTGTCATGATCCTGGGAATGTCGCTCTCGACCTTCACGACCCTGCATGTCGTCTTTAGCCTGATCGGAATCGCAACGGGCGTCATCTGCCTGTTCGCCCTGCTGGGTTCACGGGTACCGCCCGGACTGACGGCTACCTTCCTGCTGACTACGGTCGCCACGAGCGTGACCGGCTTCTTCTTTCCCAACCTCAAGATCGGGCCACCTGTCATCTTCGGCGTCGTGTCGCTTCTCGTGCTGACGCCGGTCCTGCTGGCGCTCTATCGCTTCCACCTGGCCGGGCCGTGGCGCTGGATCTACATCGCCGGTGCCGCCTTCGCGCTCTATCTCAATTCGGTCGTGGCCGTCGTCCAGGCCTTCCGGAATCTCGCCTTCCTGAAGCCACTCGCGCCGACGCAGTCCGAGCCGCCGTTCCTGGTGGCGCAAGTCGTCGTCCTGGCGATCATCGTCGGGCTGACCGTCCTTGCCCTGAAGCGGTTCCGACCGGCGACCGCCCAGAGACTGTCGCCATAACCGATGGTTCAGCCAGGGAACTCAGTGGGAAGACACGATGGATAAGCTCAGCCTGCAAAATCCGCTCTTCGCCACTTACGTCATCGCTGCCACGCTGATGATCCTCAAAGTCGTGGCCATGTCGTGGCTGACCGTGCTGCGCATGATGCAGGCCAAGGGCGGCTTCCGATCGCCCGAAGACCTCCGGAAGACGCCGCTCAATCCCGAACCCGATCCCGCCCAGCTCGCGCCCGACGAGCGCGTCGAGCGGATCCGGCGGATCATGATGAACGACCTCGAGAACGTGCCGTTCTTCCTGATCGCAGGCTTCCTCTACATCCTGACGCAACCCTCCCTGCTGCTCGCGCAGTGGCTGCTTTACGGCTACGTGGTGTCGCGCCTGCTGCACTTCATTGCCTACTTCACCGGACAGATCCACGACATCCGCGCGGCCTGTTGGACAGCGGGCTCACTCATCCTGATCTTCATGACCGTGCGCACGCTGCTCGCGGCACTCGGCGTGTGACGGCCAGTCGGCCATCCCGACTTGCCGCTAGAGTCCAGCGCAGACCATGTGCTCGGTGCGGAAGACGCTGTTCTGGGAAAAGCGCTTGACGTAGGCGTCCATGATCGCCGCTACCTTGGGTTGGTGGGCCGGCGCATCGAAGACGACGACGATCAGCAGCTTGGTCCTCTCGCGTTCGAGAGGCCCCGTGGCGGCGCGCGACTGGCCCGCCACGTTGATCACGCTGAGGCCGTCGGGGAAGCGCGGCGTCACCTCCTGGGCGAGGAACTGCACCCATTCGGCTTCCGTCACCGTGCCGCCCGGCTTGTCGCGGCCGAAGTAGAGATTGACCTCGAGCGCGGCCTTCAGTGGCGCGGCGCAGGACGCCGCAAGCTGCGGCGGCTGGGACGGCGCAGCGGTTTGCGTGCACGCGGACAGCAGGCCGAGCGCGGCCAACAGAGCAAGCTTTCGCATGGGCTGATCCTAGTTCAGGTAAGGAACGGCCATGCCCTTGGTCACGGCAGGGCGGGCATTGACGATGTCGTACCAGCGCTTGACGTTGGCGAAGTCGGCCAGGTTCACCGTGTGCCATTCATGGCGCGCCGACCACGGGAAGATCGACATGTCGGCGATGGTGTATTCCTCGCCGGCGACGAAGGCGTTGCTGGCGAGCTGCTTGTCGAGAACGCCGTAGAGACGCTTGGCCTCGTCGACGTAGCGTTTCATGCCGTACTCGATCTTGGTCGGCGCCGCGCGCAGGAAGTGGTGCGCCTGGCCCAGCATCGGGCCAAAGCCGCCCATCTGCCACATCAGCCACTGCAGCGCGTCGTAGCGCTTGGCGGCATCGGCCGGCATGAACTTCTTCGTCTTGTCGGCGAGGTAGATCAGGATCGCGCCCGACTCGAACAGGCTGATCGGCTTGCCACCCGGGCCGTCGGGATCGACGATCGCCGGAATGCGATTGTTGGGGCTGATGCGCAGGAACTCAGGCTTGAACTGTTCGCCCTTGGAGATGTCGACCTTGTGCACGCTGTAGGGCAACCCGCACTCCTCGAGCATGATGGAGATCTTGCGGCCGTTGGGCGTGCCCCAGGTGTGAAGTTCGATCATCTCTGCATTTCCCCTTTCATTAAGAAACAACGACGGCAGGATCAGGCGAAGTCGTCACCTCCGCCGCCCATATC
This sequence comes from Reyranella sp., assembly GCA_030681635.1. Lineage (GTDB taxonomy): Bacteria > Pseudomonadota > Alphaproteobacteria > Reyranellales > Reyranellaceae > Reyranella. The sequence continues at coordinate 1,784 of JAUXRT010000727.1, read as the reverse complement.
CTGGTCCAGCGATGCAGTGTCGTAATCCTCCGAGGCGCCATCGGCCATCTGGCTGTCGTCCTGCGCCATCGCCTGCTGCGGCTGCGCGTCGGGAACGGCCGGCGGCTGGGCCGCAGCCTGCTGCTGGCCGAATGGATTGTTGCCCATCATGGAACTGATGCCCTGGAACAGCAGGGCGCCGCCGGCAACACCAGCCGCCGTCGCCATTGCCGTACGCAGGAAGCTGCCGCCTGCTGGCGCGGCGGCCGGAGCCACCGCCGCCTGGAGCGGCGAACGGGTCGACGGCACCATGGAGGGCCGCGCCGGCGGGGTATCCCCGGCCTGTGCGCCACCGGCCTGCGAACCCCAGGGGCTCACCTTCGGCGCATTGCCGAGGAAACTCGTTGCCGCCGCCGGCGCCGCACTCACCTTGGCCTCGAGTTCGGCAATGCGCTCCTGCGCCGCCTTCAAAGCCTGCTCCTGAACCAGGACGGTCTGAATCAGCAGATAGGGCGCCGCGGGTTGACGCGCGATCGAACTCGAAATCAGCGCCTCGGCCTCGGGATCGCGCGGTTGCGTCTCGAACTGCTGGATCCGCCCGAACAGGCCGGAAATAAGGTCGCGTTCTTGGCCTTGCATGACAGTGCCTCCCGCCCCTCCCGATTCATGGGGCTCCGCCAACGTGGTTGTCCGTTGGCAGAGCGTCAAGGGTCAGACATGACGCCTAGACGATCAAGCAAAGGGCGCGAAGAGAGGAAGCGCTCATGCCCCCATGAGGAAATAGTTGTCTTGCGACCGCCGCCAATGGGACTATTTGCGGTCAGATCATCGTCGGGGAGGATATTCGATCATGGCCACGTCACTCTACGATCTCAGTGTCACCAACTATCTCCAGACGCTGGGCGGCATGGAGGGTTTCCTCGGCCGCGGCCTCGCCCACTTCCAGGAAAACAAGATCGACCCCAACGACATCGTCGAGACGCGACTCCATCCCGACATGTTGCCGTTCCGCTTCCAGGTGCTGGCGACCGCCCACCATTCGATCGGCGCGATACGTGGCGTGAAGGCAGGGCTGTTCGCCCCGCCCGCCTCGTTACCGCCGCTCGACTATGCCGGCCTGCAGAAGGCGGTGACGGAAGCGCGTGAGGCGCTGCAGCAGCTCACGCCTGCCGAGGTGAACACGCTCGAAGGCAAGGACGTCACCTTCCAGATCCGCGACACCAAGATACCGTTCACGGCGGAAGGCTTCGTCCAGTCCTTCTCCCTGCCGAACTTCTATTTCCACGCCACCACCGCCTACGACATCCTGCGGTCGAAAGGCGTTCCCCTCGGCAAGCGTGACTTCCTGGGCAGGCTGCGCCTGAAGAGCTGATCAGTTGACCATCGCCTGATAGACGAGATCGCGCATCAGGTAGCGGTAGCGCAGCCGCGCCGCCGGGGACTGCATCATATAGACGACGAACAGGCGCTCCTTGGGATCGTGCCAGAAATAGGTCCCGTAGGCGCCGCCCCAATAGTAGTCGCCCGGCGTTCCCGGCAGCGGGTTGCGACCGACGTCGGTACGCACGGCGAAGCCCAGGCCGAAGCCCTGGCCCATGCGGGCGCTGGGCTCGAGCGCCTCGAAGCGGAACATGTCGGCCCCCATTTTTACATCCGGCGGCAGGGCGTTGGCGGTCATGAGGTCGATGCTCTTGCGCGAAATCAGCCGCACGCCGTCGAGCTGGCCGCCGTTGGCGAACATCTGCAGGAAGCGCGCGTAGTCGGCCGCGGTCGAGACCATGCCGCCGCCGCCCGACCTCCAGGTG
>JAUXRT010000721.1 GCA_030681635.1 Reyranella sp. | reverse complement strand
AGCGTCTGGGCGATCGGATTGGCGAGGCCCTTGCCCGCGATGTCGGGGGCGCTGCCGTGGATCGGCTCATACAGCGCCTTGCGCCGGCCGGTCGCGTCGGGCGCGCCGAGCGAGGCCGAGGGCAGCAGGCCGAGCGACCCGGTCAGCATGGACGCTTCGTCGGAGAGAATGTCGCCGAACAGATTGTCGGTGACGATGACGTCGAAGTCCTTGGGCGAGCGCAGGAGCTGCATGGCGAGCGCGTCGGCATACATGTGGCTGAGCGCCACGTCGGAATATTTTTCCTTGTGCAGCTTCGTCGCTTCCTCGCGCCACAGAACGCCGGTGTGCATGACGTTGGCTTTCTCGGCCGAGAGCACCTTGTTCTTGCGCTTGCGCGCCAGTTCGAAAGCGACGGCGCAGACGCGGCGGATTTCAGGTGCCGTATAGCGCTGCGTATCGAACGCTTCGACCTCGCCCTGGGCGTTGACATGGCGGCCGCGCGGCTCGCCGAAATAAACACCGCTGGTCAGCTCACGGATGATCATGATGTCGAGACCTTTTACGATCTCGGGTTTTAGCGAGCTGGCATCCACCAGCGCGTCGAACACCTTGGCCGGCCGAAGGTTGGCGAAGAGATCCATCTCCTTGCGCAGACGCAGCAGGCCGCGCTCGGGCTTCTTGCTGAAGTCGGCCGTGTCCCACTTTGGCCCACCGACCGAGCCGAACAGCACGGCATCGGCCTCGAGCGCCGTCTTCATCGCGTCGTCGCTGAGTGGCACGCCGTGCTTGTCCAGAGCGGCGCCACCCACCAGGTCTTCCTTGATGTCGAAACCAACCGCGCGCTTCTTGCCCATCCAGGCGATGATCTTGCGGACTTCGTTCATCACTTCGGGGCCGATGCCGTCACCGGGCAGCACCAGCAGATTGCGGTTGGACGCCATTGTCTTCGTTTTCCTCGGTTAAGGGCTAATCCTCACCCTAAGGAGCGTGCGCAGCACGCGTCTCGAAGGGTGGGAACGAGCACCTTGCCTGCGGCTTATCCTTCGAGACGGCCCTGCGGGCCTCCTCAGGATGAGGTGTGTTCAGGCTACTCGGCGGCGTTCAGCCAGGGCTGCGATTCTTTCTGCTTCTTCTCGAAGGAATCGATGTCGGCCTTCTTCTCCAGCGTGAGGCCGATGTCGTCGAGACCTTCCATCAGGCACTTCTTGCGGAAGGCGTCGATCTCGAAATGGACCGTGCCGCCATCCGGGCCCTTGATCTCCTGCTTCTCGAGATCGACCTCGATGACGGCGTTCGAGCCGCGGCTCGCATCGTCCATCAGCTTGGCGATGATCTCCTTCGAGACCTTGATCGGCAGGATGCCGTTCTTGAAGCAGTTGTTGTAGAAAATGTCCGCGAAATCCTCGGAGATGATGCAGCGGATGCCGAAGTCGAGCAGCGCCCAGGGGGCATGCTCGCGGCTCGAGCCGCAGCCGAAGTTGGGGCCGGCGACGAGGATCTTGGCGTTCTGGTAGGCCGGCTGGTCGAGGACGAAATCCTTCTTCTGGCCGTCGGCGGTCCAGCGCATCTCGTAGAACAGCCCTTCCTTCAAGCCGGTGCGCTTGATGGTCTTCAGGAACTGCTTGGGAATGATCATGTCGGTATCGACGTTGACCATCGGCAGCGGCGCCGCGACGCCGCGGAGCGTCGTGAATTTTTCCATCGGGATCCCCTTGCGAAACGCCGGAATAAACGGGCTTTCGGCCCCCGGGTCAAGCCGGGCCCGAAGGGGCCTTTTCAGCGGGTCTTGATTACCGGGTCTTGATGACCAGGGTGCCGGCGATCATGTCGTGCAGGCCGCGCTTGCGGTCGGTGAAGGCGATCATGATGAAGCCGATGCACAGGATGATCGCCGAGATGATCTTGGCGAAGTAGCGGCCGGTGGCGTTCAGGAAGCTCAGCCGCTGGCCCTGGTCGCTCACGACCCTAAGCCCCATTGCCATCTTTCCGACCGTGGCGCCGCGCTCGGAACTCTCGAGCAGCGCGAAATAGAGCCAGGCGATCAGCAGCGATACGAAATTGGCCGAGGAACTGTAACTCTCCATGTCGGGGCTGAAGAAATTGAAGCCGGCCACGGCGCCGACCGCACCCATGACGAGGCTGATCAGGATGGCGTCGATGATGTAGGCCACGAGGCGGATCCAGAAGCCGCCGTAGGCGACCTGGCTTCCGGCTGCCGGATGGGCGTCCCAAACCGGGGGTGGCGGGGCGGCGGGACCAGAATTCGGAACGCTCATGGGTGTCTCTCTCCCTGGACGGTGGGCGGACGCATCCTACCACAGGGTCCGCGCATCTTCCTGCGCCGAAACGAAACCGGGCGGTGCATTGCTGCACCGCCCGGGGATTTTCGGCAGCGACGAGGCGGGGGCTTACTGGAAGTCCCGCACGTCCGCGAGGGTGCCGCGGATGGCGGCAGCCACGGCCATCGCCGGGCTCACCAGATGGGTGCGCCCGCCGCGGCCCTGGCGGCCTTCGAAGTTGCGGTTCGAGGTCGAGGCGCAGCGCTGGCCGGGCTCGAGCCGGTCGGCGTTCATGGCCAGGCACATCGAGCAACCCTGGATGCGCCATTCAAAGCCTGCCTCGATGAAGATCTTGTCGAGACCTTCCTTCTCGGCTTCGGCCTTCACCAGGCCGGAGCCCGGTACGACCATGGCCGAAACGCCCGAGGCGACCTTGCGGCCGCGGGCGATCTCCGCGGCAGCGCGCAGATCTTCTATGCGGCCGTTGGTGCACGAGCCGATGAACACCCGGTCGATCGGCACGTCGACCAGCTTGGTGCCCGGCGTCAGGCCCATGTAGGCGAGCGAGCGCGCCCACGCCTCGCGGCGGTTCTCATCAGGCGCATTGGCCGGATCGGGAACCACGTCGGTGATCGGCAGGGCATCCTGCGGGCTGGTGCCCCAGGTCACCATCGGCGGAATGTCGGCGGCGATCAGGTCGAGCTGCGAGTCGAACACCGCATTCTTGTCGGAGGGCAGGCGTCGCCACTGGCTGAGCGCCAGGTCCCAGGCGCCGCCCTTCGGCGAGTAGGGCCGGCCGTCGAGATACTTGAAGGTCGTCTCGTCGGGCGCGATCAGGCCGGCGCGCGCGCCCGCCTCGATCGACATGTTGCAGACCGTCATGCGGCCTTCCATCGTCATCTCACGGATGGCGCGGCCGGCATATTCGATCACGTAGCCGGTGCCGCCGGCGGTGCCGAGGCGGCCGATGATGGCGAGGATCACGTCTTTCGCCGTGACGCCGATCGGCAGGCTGCCTTCGACGGCGACGCGCATGTTCTTGGCGGGCTTCTGGATCAGCGTTTGCGTCGCCAGCACATGCTCGACCTCGGAGGTGCCGATGCCGAAGGCCAGCGCGCCGAACGCGCCGTGCGTGGAGGTGTGGCTGTCGCCGCACACGATGGTCATGCCGGGCAGGGTCAGGCCCTGCTCGGGGCCGATCACGTGCACGATGCCGCGCCGCGGATCGTCCATGCCGAAATAGGGCACGTGGAAATCGGCGACGTTCTTTTCGAGCGTCTCGATCTGGATGCGCGATTCCTCGTCCACGCCGCCGGCGCTGGCCGGCAGGGTCGACGTGTTGTGGTCGGCCACGGCGACCGTGGCGTCAGGGCGGCGCACCGTCCGGCCGGTCATCCGCAGGCCCTCGAAGGCCTGCGGGCTGGTCACTTCGTGCACCAGATGCCGGTCGACATAGATCACGCAGGTGCCGTCGTCCTGGCGATGGACGACATGGCCATCCCAGATCTTCTCGAACAGGGTGCGCGGCTTGGGCGGCTCGGGCGGCGGCGTGGCCGCCTTCTTGCGGAACGCCATGATGCACCTACTTCTTGCTGCCGCCCTTGGCGGCACGGATGCTTCCCTCGGCCTTGGGCTTTTCCTTCTTGATCCGCTCGCGGCGCGGACGCTTCTCGGCCTCCTCGGCCTGCACGGCCAGCAGCTCGCGCTGGGCCTCGGTGTCCTCGGCGATACGGCTCGCCTTGCCGCGGAGGTCGCGAAGGTAATAGAGCTTGGCGCGGCGCACGACGCCCTTACGGACGACCTCGATTTCCCAGATGCCCGGGCCGTACAGCGGGAACACGCGCTCCACGCCTTCGC
>JAUXRT010000718.1 GCA_030681635.1 Reyranella sp. | reverse complement strand
AGCCGCACCGCTTCATCTCGATCCGCGGCGCGCGCGAGCACAATCTCAAGAACGTCGACCTCGACCTGCCGCGCGATAGGCTGGTGGTGATCACCGGCCTCAGCGGTTCGGGCAAGTCCTCGCTCGCCTTCGACACGGTCTACGCCGAGGGCCAGCGCCGCTATGTCGAGAGCCTGTCGTCCTACGCGCGCCAGTTCCTCGAGCTGATGCAGAAGCCCGACGTCGATTCGATCGAGGGCCTGTCGCCGGCGATCTCGATCGAGCAGAAGACGACTTCGCGCAATCCGCGTTCGACGGTCGGCACCGTCACCGAGATCTACGACTATCTCCGACTGCTGTTCGCCCGCGTGGGCGTCCCCTACTCGCCCGCGACCGGCCTGCCGATCGAGAGCCAGACGGTTTCGCAGATGGTCGACCGCATCAAGTCGATGGCCGACGGCACACGGCTCTATCTGATGGCGCCCATCGTGCGCGGCCGCAAAGGCGAATACCGCAAGGAACTGCAGGAGCTGCAGCGCAAGGGCTTCCAGCGCGTAAAGGTCGACGGCAAGCTCTACGAGATCGCCGAGGCGCCGGCGCTCGACAAGAAATTCAAGCACGACATCGACGTGGTCGTGGACCGCATCGTGGTGAAGGCCGATCTCGGCAACCGGCTCGCCGACTCGATCGAAACGGCCCTCACCCTGGCCGAAGGCCTCGCCATCGCCGAGAACGCCGACTCGGGCGAACGCACGGTGTTCTCCGCCCGCTTCGCCTGCCCTGTCTCCGGCTTCACCATCGAGGAGATCGAGCCCCGCCTCTTCTCCTTCAACGCACCGCAGGGCGCCTGCCCGGCCTGTGACGGCCTCGGCGTAAAAATGTTCTTCGACCCCGAGATGGTGGCGCCCGACGACCGGCTGTCGCTGGCCGAAGGGGCGATCGCGCCGTGGGCCGATTCCTCGGGCCAGTATTACGCGCAGACGCTCGAGAGCATCGCCAAGCACTTCAAGGTCAAGATGTCGACGCCGTGGCGCGACCTGCCCAAGAAGGTGCGCGACGTCATCCTCCAGGGCAGCGGCGGCGAATCCATCGCCATGCGCTACGACGACGGCATTCGCCAGTACCAGACCACCAAGCCGTTCGAAGGCGTGATCCCCAACCTCGACCGCCGCTGGAAAGAGACCGATTCCTCCTGGGTGCGCGAGGAGCTGGAGCGCTTCCAGCACGAGAGCAAGTGCGAGGTCTGCGGCGGTGCGCGGCTGAAGCCCGAGGCGCTGGCCGTCAAGATCGGCGGGCTGCACATCAGCCAGGTCACCGAGTTCTCCATCGGCGATGCCGTGAAGTGGTTCCTCGACCTGCCGCCCAAACTCACCGCCAAGCAGCGCGAGATCGCCGAGCGAATCCTGAAGGAGATCATCGAGCGGCTGGGCTTCCTCGACAACGTGGGCCTGAGCTACCTCACGCTCGACCGTGGCTCGGGCACGCTGTCGGGCGGCGAAAGCCAGCGCATCCGGCTCGCGTCCCAGATCGGTTCGGGCCTCACCGGCGTCCTTTATGTGCTGGACGAGCCGTCGATC
>JAUXRT010000716.1 GCA_030681635.1 Reyranella sp. | reverse complement strand
GATCGCGGCCACCAACTTCGAAATGCCGCCAGCGCGAATGGAAGGGAATCTTTGCGAGATCACGAAAGCGCTGGCGCGTCACCTTGAGCGTGGCCTGCACCGCGGCCTCGAGGCCGGCGGCATCCAGCGAGAACCACGCGGATTGCCCGTTCTCGACATGCCGCAAGACAAGCGCTGCCCGTTCGCGGATCGCGGCGGGCGTGCGGAGATAGGCGACGGAGTCGGTCACTCGTTCAACCCCCTCCCCTTGGGCTTCTTCAGCTCCACTGTTCCGGGCTTGCCCTTGTTATCGGTGAAATAGCCGGCTGCCTTCTTGGCATCCATCTCGACCTGGGCGTCGGCGGGGATCAGCTCGTCGGGGATCGCCACCTGCTCGATGATCTCGATTCCCTGCTCGCGCAGCGCATCGGATTTGAGGTTGCTCATCGACACGAAGCGGTCGATGCGGGCGATGCCCAGCCAATGGAAGAGATCGGGCATCAGTTCCTGGAAGCGCATGTCCTGGACGCCGGCCACGCATTCGGTGCGGTTGAAGTACTGCGCCGCCGAATCGCCGCCGACCTGGCGCTTGCGCGCGTTGTAGACCAGGAACTTGGTGACCTCGCCCAGCGCGCGGCCTTCCTTGCGATTGTAGATGACGACGCCCAGCCCATCCTGCTGCGCCATCTCCACGCAAACTTCGATGCCGTGCGCGAGATAGGGCCTACAAGTACAGATGTCGGAGCTGAAGACGTCGGAGCCGTTGCACTCGTCGTGGAGGCGGCAGGCGATCCTGGTCTCGGGCTTGCCGATCTTCGCCATGTCGCCGAAGAAATAGATGGTGGCGCCGCCGATCGGCGGCAGGAACAGTTCGAGGTCGGGCCGCGTCACCAGTTCGGTGTACATGCCGCCGGTCTGCTCGAAGAGCGTGCGGCGCAAGTCGACCTCGGGCACGCCGAAGCGCTCGGCGATGCCGGGCAGCCACCACACCGGCTCGACCGCGGCCTTGGTGACGCGCACCTCGCCGTTGGCCTTCAGGATGTCGCCGTCGGGTTTCAGACGCCCGGCGTCGATGGCGTCCTTGATCTCCGGCATGGTGATGTGCGCCTTGGTGACGGCGATGGTGGGGCGGATGTCCCAGCCTGCCTTCAATTTGTCGGCGAAGACCGACGCCACCAGATGGCCCCAGGGATCGAGCGATACGATCTTCTTCGGATCGAACCAGGCCTCGAACGGGCCGATGTGCTCGGCGGGCGACGTGTCGGTGAAGTCCGGCCGGTGATCGGCTTTCAGCTCGTGTGCAGCGATGGCGAGCGCCCGATAGATGCCGTAGCTGCCGGAATGGACGCCGATGGCGTTGCGCTTGGTCGGATCGGCCACGGTGCCGACGACCGGCCCGCGAACCGTCGGATCGCGCGCACCCCACACCACCGGCGGCGCTTTTACGCCGCCTTGGGAGGGATGGGTATTCAGTCTGATGTGCGCCATGTGCTTTCCAGATGCCAAACGCCGGGAAAGCGGCGCATTGTAAGCCGCAGGGAGCAAGAAGGAAAGAGACGTCCCGAGGAGGCATCATGGCATTCACATCCCGTGCAGGACTGGTGTTGATTGCGTTTTTGCTGTTGTCGGCGGGCCCTGTCTCGGCCCAGCAGACGTGGGCCGTGCTGGCAAAGATGGGCGTCGGCGGCACCTGGGCAGCGGTCTGCGCCGAGGACGCCAACGACTCGAACTGGTTCCACACCTATTACGGCGACAAGAGCGGCGTGGCGCGACGCCGGGCCGATCGCGGCGCGGCCCTGCCCCCGCTCAACAGCACGATCGACAGCTCGCAGAATCTGACGCCCACCACCTTCCTGATGCGCATCCGCAACGACGATGCCGGCTGGGGGGAGAGCAATCAGGTGGCGTACGACGTGATCGCCGAGATCACCCCGCGCGGCCTGCACTCGCTCTCCTCGACGCGGACGAGCGACGGCAAGCAGTTCATCAAGGATGGCAAGTTCATCGCGAACGGCAATCCGGTGAGGCTGTTCCAACGCTGCAAGTGATCGGGGCAGATGATCGAACGAGTTGTTGGCGAGTAACCCGGAGGAAAATCAGGGCTTTATGTCCCTGCAGGCGGCGCGCCTTCTTGCGTTCGGACACCGAACAGAGCAATGCTTTCGGATCGGTCGTCACCGACACGACGTTCTTTCCAAACGTTATGTCCGATTGTATATATCGACCGTCGCCAACGGGAAGCTGCGCGCCAGGCGCAATCGCCCCGCCACCCGAAAACGCCAAAGGACCGCACCATGTCGCACGAGAAGCAGTTCTATATCGATGGCCAGTGGGTCGACCCGATCAAGCCCCGCCTGCTCGACGTCATCGATCCCTCGACGGAGGAAGCCTATACGCAGATCTCGATCGGCAGCGCCGCCGACGTCGACCGCGCCGTCGCCGCCGCCCAGAAGGCGCTGGTGAGCTTCGGCCGCTCGACCCGCCAGGAGCGCATCGATCTGCTGCAGTCGATCCTCGCCGAGTACAACAAGCGCCGGAACGACGTGGGCGACGCCATCTCGCGCGAGATGGGCGCACCGCTGCAGTTCGCCCGCGACATCCAGGCCGGCCGCGGCACGGCGCATCTCGAGCGCATGATCGAGGTGCTGAAAACCTATCCGTTCGAAACGGTCGAGGGCACGACGCTCATTGCCCGCGAGCCGATCGGCGTCTGCGGCCTCATCACGCCGTGGAACTGGCCGGTCAACCAGATCGCCTGCAAGGTCGTCCCCGCCATCGCCGCGGGCTGCACCATGATCCTGAAACCGTCCGAGGAGGCGCCGATCGACGCCGTCATCTGGTCGGAGATCATGCACGCCGCCGGCACGCCCAAGGGTGTCTACAACATGATCCAGGGCACCGGCGCCGAGGTGGGTGAGGCGATGTCCTCGCACCCCGGCATCGACATGATGTCCTTCACCGGCTCGACCCGCGCCGGCATCCGCGTGGCACAGGCCGCTGCCACCACGGTCAAGCGCGTGGCCCAGGAGCTCGGCGGCAAGTCGGCCAACATCCTGCTGCCCGACGTCGACTTCCAGACCGCCGTCACCAAGGGCATCAACTCGATGATGGTGAACTCCGGCCAGTCCTGCACCGCGCCCAGCCGCATGTTCGTGCCGCAGTCCAGGCACGACGAAGTGAAGGCCATCGCCAAGGCGGCGGCCGACAAGTTCGTCGTCGGCAATCCGCAGGATCCCAAGACGCGCCTCGGCCCCGTCGTCAACGAAGCGCAGTTCAACAAGATCCAGGGCCTGATCCAGAAGGGCATCGACGAAGGCGCCGAGCTGGTGACCGGCGGCGTCGGCCGTCCGGAGAACCTCAACCGCGGCTACTACGTGCGGCCAACGGTGTTCGCCAACGTGCGCAACGACATGACCATCGCCCGCGAGGAGATTTTTGGGCCGGTGATCGTGATCCTGCCGTACAAGGACGAGGCCGAGGTGGTCCAGCAGGCCAACGACACGGTCTATGGGCTCGCGGCTTACGTGCAGTCCTCCGACATCGAGCGCGCCCGCAAGGTCGCCTCGCAGATGCGGGCCGGCAACGTCCACATCAACTACCCGATGGGCGACACCGCCGCTCCCTTTGGTGGCTACAAGCAGTCCGGCAACGGCCGCGAGTACGGCAAGTGGGGCATGGAAGAGTTCCTCGAGACCAAGGCGGTCATCGGCTACAAGGCCGCCTGACACAGGGCCGCCCGATCGTCGCAGCATCTGGTCTTGCGCCACGTCCCGCCGCATAATGAGGCGATGGGACGTGGCACTGCCAAACAGGCCGCAAAGGCCTCGGACAAGACGTCGCTGCACCTGCGGATCGATTTCGGCGGGGGCCGCTCGATCGGCCCCGGCAAGATCCGGCTGCTCGAACTGATCAACGAGACGGGCTCCATCTCCGCCGCCGGCCGGGCGCTTGAGATGTCCTACCGCCAGGCGTGGCTGCTGGTCGACGAGCTGAACCGAATGTTCGACGACCCCGTGGTCACCGCCCAGACCGGCGGCGGCGGCGGCGGCGGTGCTGCCGTCACCGAGGTGGGCAGCGACATCGTCCGGCTCTACCGCGACATGGAACGCCGCGCCTATGGCGCCTCGACGGCCGAGATCCGCGCGCTGTCGCGGCGACTCGGGCCCCCTCTCGCCAAGTAGACTATTTCAAAACCGTAAAACCCTGCTTCTCGAAGAACGGCCGCGCCGCGGGCGACTTCAGGTAGGCCACGAACGCCTCGGCATCAGGATTGGTCGAGGTCGCCAGCAGCGCCATCGGGTAGATGATCGGCGGATGGCTGCTGGTGGGGAACGCGCCCACGATGCGGACATTGGGATCGGCCGTCGCATCGGTGCGATAGACGATGCCGAGCGGCGCCTCGCCGCGCGACACCAGGGTGAGCGCCATCCGCACGTTCTCGGCCTGGGCGACACGATCGGCGACCGAGGCCCAGACGCCCAGATGCTCGAGCGAGGCCCTGCCGTACTTGCCGGCCGGGACGGCGTCGATGTTGGCCATCGCCAGGCGTCCGTCGCCCAGCGCGGCGCGCAGCGGGAAATCCTTGGCGATCCTGAGGTCGGTCTTGGAGTCCTTGCCGGCGATCAGCACGATCTCGTTGCCCAGGAAATCGAAGCGGCTCGCGGGCTTGATCAGCTTGCGCTCGGCCACGTAGTCGATCCAGGGGATGTCGGCGGAGATGAACAGGTCGGCCGGGATGCCGGCCTCGATCTGCCTGGCCAGCACCGGGCTCGCGGCATAGGAGGTCCTGGTGGCCTTGCCGGTCTGCTTGCTCCAGGCGGCCGAGGCGTCGTCGAGCGCGTTCTTGAGGCTGGCCGCCGCGAGCACCACGACGTCCTTGGACTGCGCCCCGGCCGGCGCGAGCGGCGCCAGCAGGAGGGCTGCCGTTACGGCGAACAAGGCACGGCGGCAAACCTGCATGATGATCTTCTTCTGACCCTTCGA
>JAUXRT010000709.1 GCA_030681635.1 Reyranella sp. | reverse complement strand
CCTGCAGGCGGCGGACCACCACGCCCGATCCGGCGACCACCGGCTCGACGGCGATGCCGGTCTCCTTGGTGAAGGCGCCGAACACCAGGTCGTTCAGCGTGTTTTCGTTGGACGTGTAGACCACGAGCTTCTTCTGCGCGTGGGCGGCCCCCGGCAGGAGCGCCGTCAATGCCAACCCCAGTACCGCCATGCGGCGCATCATCGACGAAATCATCCAGCCCTCCCCATCAACCACATGGCTTTATATAGTCAGGGTTCGAAGAGGGGAAACGGCCACAAGGAAACAATCGATGAGCGACATCTCGTTCGGCTTCCAGGCGGCACCGGCCAGCGACGTCCACAAGTCCGACCAGGCGCTCTACCGCGAGGTCATGGACGACTGCGCGCTCGGCCAAAAGCTCGGCTTCGACGCGGCCTGGCTGCTGGAACATCATTTCAGCGACTACTACCCGACGCCGAGCCCGCTCCTCTTCATGGCGCACATCGCGGCGGCCTTTCCCGACCTCTCGCTCGGCACCTCGGTTCTGGTGCTGCCTTGGTACCATCCGCTTCGCCTCGCCGAGGAAATCGCCATGCTGAACAGCATGACGCGCGGCACGCTGCATCTCGGCATCGGCCGCGGCACCGCCAGGATGGAGTACGACGCCTACAACGTCGACATGAACGAGGCGCGCGCCCGCTTCGCCGAATGCTACCGCATCGTCGAGAAGGGCCTGGCGGGCGAGCCCTTCACCCACGACGGACAATTCTGGAAGATCGCGCAGCCGATCCGCATCCGGCCCGAGCCGGTCGCGAAGAAGGTGCGTTTCTACGGCGCCATCGGCAGCCCGGCCAGCGCCGAGGTCATGGGCGACCTCGGCGTGGCGCCGATCTGTCTCTCGACCTTTCCCGACAAGCTGCTGGCGAAGATCCTGGAGCGCTGGCGGGCCAAGGTCGGTTCGGGCGCCGGCGCGCAAGACGCGATCCTGCCGATCTCGGTCAAGCTGTTCATCGCCGACACCGACGAGGAGGCGCGCGCCCTGGGACGGCGGCACTACCCGCCTTATTTTGATCTGCAGTGCACGCACTACGAGTCCGACGTCAACCCGTGGGCCGACATCCCGGAGTACCAGGACTTCAGCCGCATGTTCGCCAACCTGCGCAAGCTCACCGACCCCGCCGAACTCGGCCCGTTCATGGACTCCAACCTGGTCGGCAGTCCCGAGACAATCTGCCGGCGCATCGACCAGCTGACGGCCCTCGGCTTCAACTATTTCATGGTGTCATGCGCCACGCCCGGCACACCGATCGACCTTCGCCAGCGCATGATGACGCGCTTCGCCGAGGAAGTTTGCCCGCGCTACTCGCGTGCCATGCGTCGGACGAAAGCGGCTTGATGCACGATCCCTGATGCACGGGCCGTGTTGATTGCTCTGTATCTTTTGTTTCTTCACTGATGCTGTCGCCTTGTCACTCCACTGCAGCGGGAGTGCGAATCGGGTGTGCAGGAATGAAACTATCGATAACGGCACAGAACTGTACTCTTCACTGAAGACACTGGGCATGCGCCGGGTGTCGAGCGTGGTGGGTACGAGAGAATGCGTCCGCAGGTCCTGATCGGCAGCTTGATCGCCGCCATGCTGTGCTGGAGCGAAACGGCGCTTGCCCAGAAGAGCGGCGGCGTGCTCCGCATGTTCCATCGCGACAATCCCCCGAGCGCCTCCATCCACGAGGAGTCGACCGCCTCGACCGTCGTGCCCTTCATGCCGGTGTTCAACAATCTGGTCCTGTTCGATCAGGCCAAGGCCCAGAACAGCGGCGACACGATCATCCCCGACCTCGCCGAGTCGTGGAGCTGGAACGACGACGGGACCGAACTTACCTTCAAGCTGCGGCAGGGCGTGCGCTGGCATGACGGCCTTCCGTTCACATCGGCCGACGTGGAATGCACCTTCGGCCTCCTGACCGGCCGCCACCGCGACAAGCTGCGGCGCAACCCGCGCGCCGCATGGTACGGCAACATCAACTACGTCCACAGCAGCGGCGACCACGAGGTCACGATCTATCTCAACCGGCCGCAGCCGTCGCTCCTGTCGCTGCTCGCCTCCGGCTTCTCGCCGATCTATCCCTGCCATGTCCCGGCCGCCCAGATGCGCGTCAAGCCGATCGGCACCGGGCCGTTCAAGTTCGACTCGTTCGTGCAGTTCGACCGCGTCAAGCTGGTGCGCAACCCGGATTACTGGAAGCCGAAGCGGCCCTATCTCGACGGCATCGAATTCACCATCATCAGCAGCTCCCAGACCGCGCTGCTGAGTTTCCTCGCCGGCCGCTTCGACATCACCTTCCCCTGGGAGGTGACGATCCCGCAGCTTCGCGAAGCCAGGCGCCCATCGTCGAAGGTGGTGTGCGAGACCGCGTCGATGAACAACAACACCAACCTCCTGGTCAATCGCGACGCTGCTCCCTTCGACAATCCCGACATCCGCCGCGCGCTCTCGCTGGCGCTCGACCGCAGGGCCTTCATCGCCTCCGTCAACGGCGGCGAGGGCGAGACCGGTGGCACCCTCCAGCCGCAGGGCGACGGCCTGTGGGGCATGCCGCCGGAGAGGCTGGCGGCCATCGAGGGATATGGCCCCGACGTCGCGGAGAACCGCAAGCAGGCCCGCGCCCTGATGGCCAAGGCAGGCTACGACGAGAACCGGCGCCTGCAGATGAAGGTCGCAACGCGCGGCATCGCGCTCTACAGGAATCCGTCGCAGCTCCTGATCGACCAGCTCAAGGAGATCCACATCCAGGCGACGCTCGACGTCGTCGAGACCTCGCACTGGTTCACCCGGCTCAACCGCAAGGAATACTCGGTCGCCGTCAACACCACGGGCAACGGCGTCGATGATCCTGACCAGGCCTTCTACGAGAATTTTTCCTGCCGCTCGGAACGCAACTACAACGGCTACTGCAACCCCGAGATCGAACGGCTGTTCGACGTCCAGTCATCCGAGCCCGACTTCGAGAAGCGCCGCCAGATGGTATGGGACATCGACGCCAAGCTCCTGGTCGACGGCGCCCGGCCGCCGATCATGTGGAACCGCGCCGCGACCTGCTGGCAACCTTACGTCCGGGGCTACGTCTCCCACGTCAACAGCATGTACAACGGCTTCCGCCTCGAGGACGTCTGGCTCGACCGGCCGTAGCTAGGCCAGGACGTGCAGTCCCTCGGGATGGAACCGGACGCCGACCGGCTGGCCGACATCGAGTGGCGGCCGGCGATAGTGATCGGTTGCCGAGACCTGCAAGGTCGAGCCGCCCAGCGTCACCAGATAGTCGGTCTTCTCACCCAGGAAGGTGCGCGCCGCGATGCGGCCCTCGACCGGATCGCCGGCTGACGGGCCGAGCTCGATCATCTCCGGCCGGACGACCAGCTGGACTGTCTCGCCCGTGGCGCGGCCCGTCGCCAGGGTGATGCGCAGGCCTTCGATCTCGATCTCCGCGGCCGACACGACCCGGCCGGGCAGGATGTTGGTGCGGCCGATGAAGCGGGCCACGAACTCGCTCGCCGGCCGGTAATAGAGCTGGTCCGCCGAGCCTTGCTGCACGATCTCGCCGCGATCCATGACGGCGATGCGATCCGAGATCGCCATCGCCTCCTCCTGGTCGTGGGTGACGTAGACCGTGGTGATGCCGATACGCTTCTGCAGGGCCCGGATCTGTTCGCGCATCTCGACCCGTAGCTTGGCGTCGAGGTTGCTGAGCGGCTCGTCGAACAGCAGCACCTCGGGCTGGAAGACGACGGCGCGGGCGAGCGCCACGCGCTGCTGTTCGCCGCCCGAAAGCTGGTGCGGCTGCTGCCGGTCGTAATGGGCAAGACCGACCAGCTCCAGGACATCGCCCACGGCGCGGGCAATCGCCGGTCCGTCGCGGCCCTGGACGCGCAGCCCGTAGGCCACGTTCTCGAATACCGAGAGATGCGGGAACAGCGCATAGTTCTGGAAGACAAAGCCGATGCCGCGCCGGTTCGGCAGCACATGCGTTACGTCCTTGCCGGCGATGGAGATCGTGCCTTCGTCGGGTTCCTCGAAGCCCGCGATCATGCGCAGCGTCGTGGATTTACCGCAGCCCGAGGGGCCGAGCAGGGTTAAAAGCTCGCCCTGCTCGACCGCGAGGCTGACCTCGCGCACGGCATAGACCTCGCCCTTGACCGTATGGTCGAAGCGCTTGGAGATTCGGTCGAGCTGGATGCTGATGGGCGCCATGCCCTACCCTCCGAGGAAACTGCGGGCCGCCGCGCCCGCCGCCGGCGCGCGCAGCCGCACCAGGATGGCACTGAGCCCGGCCACGACGATGAAGACCACCACGATCACGAATACGGAAAAGGCCGCCGCCGGCCCCAGCGCCATCTCGGTCATGTTCTCGAGGATGCGCACCGTGATCAACGTCCAGCTGATCGACACCAGGAAGATCGTGGCGCTGATCGCCGTCATCGAGCGGATGAAGACGACGCCGAGACCGGCGAAGAAGGCCGGCGCGATCAACGGCAGGGTGATTCGCCTAAAAGTCTCGCCGCTGCCGGCGCCCAGGCTCGAGGAGGCCTCTTCCAGGCTGCGGTCGATCTGCTGCAGCAGCGCCACCGTGGCGCGGATGCCGGTCGGGCTGTAGCGGAAGACATAGCAGGCGACGATGATCAGCACGCCGCCGGTCAGCGCCACGGGCGGATCGTTGAAGGCGATCAGATAGGCGATGCCGACGATGGTGCCGGGCAGCGCGTAGTTGATCATCGCCACCAGTTCCATCGCGCGGCGGCCGGGAAAGTTGCGCCGCGCGATCAGGTAACCCACCAGCACGCCATAGAAGCCGCCGAGCGGCATGCCGATCGCCGCGATGATCAGCGTGTCGCGGATGGCCGGCAGGCCCTCGGTGAAGATCACCTCATAGTGGTGCAACGTGAAACTGTTGTTGGCGCCGAACGCCACCACCAGCGAGGCGATGAGCAGCAGGGCATAAAAGTAGATGATGATCACGGCGACCGCGACACAGGCTGCCACCAGCAACGCCGAGGCCCAGGGCGCGATGGCGCGCGAACGCGAGCGCTGGCCCACCTTGCCGGTGACCGTCACATAGGTGCGCCGGCCGACCCAGGCACGCTGCAGCAGGAAGACCGCGACGGCGGGCACCAGCAGGATCAGCGACAGCACCGCGCCGCCCTTGAAGTCGAACAATCCGGTGATCTGCAGATAGGCCTGGGTCGGCAGCACGGGGAAGGAATTGCCGGCCAGGATCAGGGGCGTCGCGAAGTCGGCGAGCGAGGCCGCGAACAGCAGCAGGAAAGCGTTGGCAAAGCCCGGCACCGCGAGCGGCACGGTGACGGTGCGGAAGATGCGCCAGCGCGAGCCGCCCAAGCTGAAGGCCATCTCCTCGAGATTGGGATCGATCGCCGCCAGGATCGGCCGCAGGGTGAGGTAGGCGATGGGAAAGTAGGTCAGCGTCTCGGCCGACATGGTGCTCCAGAAGCCGTAGGCCGAGACGTTGGTGAGGCCGAGCAGGTCGTGGGTGATGAAGCCCCTCGGCCCGAACGAGAAGATGATGGCAATCGACGTCGTGAACGGCGGCGACACCAGCGGCAGCAGGGCCGCGGCGTCGAGGAAGGTGAGCCAATGCCGGCTGAGCCCGGCCCGCACCGCCGTCAGCGCGAACAGGAAGCCGAGCGCCGTGCCCAGAACGCCGACCGCCGTCGCCAGGATCAGGCTGTTGAAGAAGGCAGCCTGGTGGCCGGAATCGACCAGGCTCGCCAGCAGCGGCTCCAGCGTGAAGCCGCTCTCATCGAAGAAGGCGCGCTCGAGGAGATGCGCCAGCGGATAGAGCACGAACAGCAGAAGCAGGATCCAGACCGCCAGGATGGCGGTCAGCAGCGCCGGGTCAGCTGCGACCCGGCGCCACGAGGCAGTCTGTCCGGCGGCCACGTTATTGGGCCGGCAACACTTCCTTGATCCAGCGTTCGACGATGCGCTTGCGGTTGGCACCGGCATAGTCGTCGTCGATCGGGAAGATCTTGGCACCCTTCAGCACCTCGGCCAGCGACGCTTCGGTCTTCACGTCGGGATTGGCCGGCACGAAATTCACCTTGAGCTCCGCCAGCTTGGACTGCATCGCAGCGCTGGTGGCGAAGTCGATCAGCTTCTTGCCCCCGGCGGGGTTCTTGGCGCCCTTGATCAGCGCGATGGCCTCGGCCGACGTGCCGATACCCTCCTTGGGGAAGCTGATGACGACGTCGTAGCCCTTGGCCTTGGTCTCGAGCGCGTCGACGATGAAGAAGATGCCGCCGGCCGCCTGGCCGAGGCCGGTCGGCAGCGTGCCGCCGCCGCCGCTCTTGGTATAGACCTGCACGTTCTGGCGCAGCTTCTTCAGGTAGGCGAAGGTCTTTTCCTCGTCGCGGCCGTTGACCTCGAGCACCGAGAAGATGCGCGTCACCGCCGTGCCCGAGGTCCGGGCATCGGCCATCTGCAGCATGTTCTTGTAGGCCGGGTTCAGGAGATCGTCCCACGAGGCCGGCGGCTTCAGGTTATTGGTCTTGAGGAAGCCGGCGTTGGTCATGAAGACCAGCGGATCGTCGGCGATGGCGGTCCATTGGCCGTCGACCTGCTTGAAGCGGGCCGGCAGCTTGGCGAAGGACGGCGACTTGTAGGGCTCGAAGATGCCCTCCTTGATGCCGGCGGCAAAGGTCTCGACCGGGCCGCCGAACAGCACGTCGATGCGCGGGTTGTTCTTCTCGGCGATGACGCGGGCCAGGGCCTCGCCCGAGGAGAAGCGCAGGAAATTGACCTTGATGCCGGTCTGCTTCTCGAATTCCTGGAACATCGGCCGGGCATAGTTTTCCGGCCAGATCGTGTAGACATTGACCGGGTCGGCGGCCTGGGCGGCGGCGAGCCCGCCAAGCCATCCAGCCAGCGCCAGTACCGCGGTGCGCAGCATCTTCATCGGATCCTCCCCCACGACTTGGTGTCGCTTGGGCGGGATATTGGCGCGCGGCGGAAGCGCCGTCCACATGATGTCCACTCAGGGCCGTGGGGACGCCCGCTACGGCTTCTGGCGCCGCAGTTTCTGGATCGTCTCGTCGAGCGTCGACAGGAAGCGCGAGCGGTCGCGCTGGCTCATCGGCTTGGGGCCGCCCGTCGCCTCGCCCATGGCCCGCAGGTTGGACATCAACTCGCGGCTCGCCATTGCCATGCCGATCGACGAGGTGGTGAAGGCGATGCCGGTCGACCCGATCGCCGCCGCACCCTTCTTCAGGCTGCGGTCGGCCAGCGGAATGTCGGCCGTCACCACGATGTCTTCAGGGCCGACGCGTTCGGCGATCCAGTCATCGGCGGCGTCGAAGCCGTCGCTCACGACCACGCGCTCGATTCGCGGATCGCGCGGCACGTTGATGTAGGCGTTGCTGACCACATAGACTTTCAGCCCGTAGCGCTCCGCGACGCGGTAGATCTCCGCCTTCACCGGACAGGCATCGGCATCGATGTAGATCGAAATTGCCACGGCTCAGGAACCTTGGGGCCGGGCGGGAGTGCCGATGCCGTAAAAGGCCGCGCAGGTGTCGCCCAGGATCAGGTCCTTCTCGCGCGCGGTCAGGAACGGGCAGTACCGCCGCACATAGTCGAGCGACTGCTTATAAGTGCAGAACCGTTCCACGTTCGGCATGTCGGAGCCCCAGATCAGCCGGTGCGCGCCGAACTGGTTCTTCATGTCCTCGATCAGTACCTGCGCCTCGGGATAGGGATAGTCCCACACCCCGCCGTAGGTGATCGGGAACATCACCTCCAGCACCATCGGCTCATGACGCCAGACGGCCAGCGCCTCGTCGGGGAACTGGTAGCGGCCGTTGCGGGCAAAGAACGCGATCGGCGGGCTCATCGCCATATGCACGTGCAGGGATGGATGGCGCGCCAGCACGCGGCCGAACGCGGTGAGGTTCGCCATGTAGCCCGCCAGGTCGTAACCCGGCCCCGAACTCATCTCGAAGCAGAGCAGGATGTCCCGCCGCGCGAGTTTGTCCCAGAACGGCGCCATTTCGTCGCCATCGAGCGCCCACGGGAAGCCGTGGCGGCTCATCGCATCGACGCCGAAGTAGAGACCGCGCAGTCCCAGCTCATCGACCGCACGATCGACCTCGGCGAGCTGCTCGGGCCTGCCCGCCATCGCCTCGTCGACATGCATCAGCCCGGTGATCCGCTCGGGATATTGCCGCCCGGCGAAGGCGTTCATCTCGGTCATCGCGCCGTAGCCGCCGCCTGCCTGCAGGATGCAATGATCGACGCCGGCGTTCATCATCTGCGCCAGCATCAGCTCCGGCGGCGCCACCTGCTCCTGCATGCCCACAGGCATGTACTGGACGCCGTAATCCTCGCCCTCATGCGTGAACTCGAGCTGGCCGAACCGCCCGACGCGGAAATCGACGTCGGTGAGCCCGCGCCAGCTCTCCTCGCCGGCCCGAAACAGCGCCCTGGTGTCGGCCCGCGCCCCATCGCGGAGGCGGAAGGTCGGCGCCACCGTCCGGGTTACGACCCGCTGCAGGTAGCGCTTGTGGCCGTCGCGCGAGGGATGTCCGCAGGCGCCGATCCAGTGCGTGAAGATGTGGGCGTGGCAGTCGATGATCATGCTACGTCAGCACAGCTACCTTCTTGCGCTCGATCAGCTTGAAGTCGATGGCGGCGCCCAGGCCGGGGCCGTTGGGCACATGCACCATGCCGTCGCGGCCGACGACG
>JAUXRT010000704.1 GCA_030681635.1 Reyranella sp. | reverse complement strand
CCACCATCATGTCGGCACCCAGACGCGTGAAACCCACCGCCATGCTGTCGTCGATGCTGCGCATCAGGGTGGCGCCGGTGAAGACGACCCCACTGCCGATCGCCACCGCGGCGATCAGCAGGAGGCTGCGCGCCTTGCGGCGTCCAAGGTTCTGCAGCGCCAGGTTGGCGAGCAGCCTCAAAACGTGCCCACTCAGAGCGTACAGGAGCGCGTGTGCTTCATGTGCTCCAGCTTGGTCGGAATGATCACGCAGTCATGATGCCCGCCGTTGCTCGGCAGGATGCCGACCAGCGTGTCGGTCGAAGTATCGACGACCGCGATGCCGCTCGACTGGCGCTGGAAGCCGCTGAACGGCGTCAGCACATATTTGCCGTCGTAGGTGATGGCCGGCGTCTGCAGGTCGGGACCGATGCCCTGGATCTCCTTGATGATCGTCCAGGTCTTGGTGTCGACCACCATGAGGCCACTGTAGGCCGGCGACGGATGCAGGATGGACAGGTAGAGCTTCGAACTGTCCATCGAGAAGACCATGTGGAACGGGTTCGGATACTTGCCGCGCCACAGCGGATCCTCGACATGGGCGACCTTGCGCCACTTGGTCGGATCCGGATCCTCGCAGCTAAAGATCGAACAGTTGTTTTCCCGGAGATTGTTCATCATCACCAGGAACTTGCCGTCAGGCGAGAAGCCGATCTCGTGGCCGGGCGAATGGATCTTGTCGAAGACGACCTTCCACGTATCCTTGTCGATCTGCTCGACCGCATACTGGGCCTGCGAGTCCTTGTTGAACTGCAGGAAAGCCGCCGGATCGAAATTCTTCTCGGGGTCGAGGATGCAGATGCCGCCGCACAGACGCACGACGGTGGCGGCCCAGCGGCCCTCGGGATGCCAGATCGTGCCGTCGGCGCCGGTGAGCGTAAGCGGCGCGTCGCCCGGCAGCGAGCCCTCCTCGACGAACAGCTCGCCCATGGGCACCATTTCCCAGTCGATCTTGTTGCCCTTGGTGCCGCGGTAGTCGTAGAGGCCGGTCGTGGTGTCGGGATAGATCTTCCTGATGGTGAGCGTGCCGCCCTTGATCCAGGCATCGCGCAGATCGGGCACGTTGGGCGCCCAGTCGAACTTCAGCGCCGCCTTCACCTTCGACGTCGTGCGGTCGAAACAGGCGGCGATGTCCTTCTGGCCGTCGGTGACGAAATAGGACTGGGCGTCCTTGGGGTTCACGGTGACGTGGACGCCGAGGCCAAGGCCGGTGGTCTCCGAGACGTTCTCGACCATCTGCATCTGCGTGCCGTCGAAGCGGACGCGGTCGATGTTGGTGCCGGGCGCCGGTTCCGTGATGGCGGTGGGGATGCCGTAGATCAGCGAGTTCTTGCCGCCCTGCGTCGAGTTGACGAATTCGAAGCCGTGATACGGATCGGAGCTCGGGAAGGCACAGAGGTGATGGCTGATCGGGCTGAAATCGCCGTAGTTCCAGTACCAGATCGAGGCCAGCACGCGGTTCGAATTGAGATCGAGCGCGTAGGTGCCGCCGCCGAGCTTGGTCGGCAGCAACGCGATCCACTGGCCGAGGCTGCGTCCCTTGATGTCGGCCCTCGAGTCGACGATCTCGCGGGTGATGCGTTGCTGCTGCGGGCCCGCGCCGCTGGCCTGGAAGATCCCGGTGTCGGAGGAATCGCCGCCCAGCGCATGGTAGCCGAGGACGGCCGCTTCGGCGACGCCGGCGGTGCCGACGGCGACGTTCAGCATCGTGCGCCGGCTCATCCGGGGCTTGCGCGCCGGTGCCGGCGGCGCCGCGATGGCGGCGGCCTGCTTGGCGACAAGGTAGGCCTGGAATTCCTCGCGGTCCTTTTCCAGCACTTCAGCGTTGCGCTTGAGGAATTCGTCGATCGAGGCTTTATGGGCGGGAAGACTTGGTTCCGTATCGTCCGTGACGATCGGGGCGATGATCGGAGTGTCAGTCGCAACAGTCCTGGTGGGCGTTTCTCTGGTCGGTTCAACCATCTGGTGCGCTCCCCCTTGCCTTGTGACGCAAATACTAGACGCCGTCTTTTGCGAAGGACATTCCGAAATTTGAAGAACTGACGGCTGATTTTCCGCCACGGCACCGCTAGTCTTTGCCGATGGACTACGCCGTCATCATCAGCGCCATCGTGCTCGGCCTTTCCGTGCTGGCCACGGCCGCGAAGTTTCTGGACTGGTTCATCCATTCCGATCCGCCGACGATGATCCGCGTCAGCCGCTGGATGCTGCTGCTCCTCGTCCTCGCCTGCGTTCCGATCCTCGTCTGGATGATCGCCGGCGGCCGCTGGCCCGGGGCGATGCTGCTCGGCGCCGGCATGCTGGTTGTGGCCACCTTCCTCAGATGGCGGGCGATCCTGCAGCCGTTGCGCGCCATGCTCGACCGCTTGCGGCCGAGGGCGCGGCCCTTCGACATGCCACCGTTCAACATGGAAGTGGCGCCGGACCCTGCAACGGTGCAGCGCGCGGCCGCCATCCTCGAGGCCTATGTCCAGCGCGCCCTGCCGGCTCCGCCGCAGGACGGCATGTCGCGCGCCGAGGCCCTCGATGTCCTGGGCCTCGCCCCCGGCGCCGACGAGGCCGCCATCCGGGCGGCTCACCGGCGCTTGGCCAGCCTCGTCCATCCCGACCATTCGGGATCGACCTATCTCATGAACAAGGTAGATCAGGCGCGGGACACGCTGTTGCGTCCCGCGCGCGAGTGGCCGCGGCTGTCGAAAGGCTAGGCGCCGGGGTTGGTCGTTCAAGCTTAGTCGTTTCTGGCCGCGCGCGCGTCGTCGTAGGCCTTTTGCGCCTCGTCCGCGGCCTTGACGGCGCGGTCGCGCCGCGCCGCGGCCGCACCGTCGAGCGTGGAGAGCCCTGCTGCGGAGGCGTGGTAGAGCACACCGGCGACGTCGTAGCCCCACGCGTCGATCTGCAGGCGCAGCAGCACCAGGACGAACGGCACCGGAAAGAAGACGAGCGTGAATCTGATCCAGGTATCGCGGTTATAGGTGCGGACGGCCCTGTCGGCGG
>JAUXRT010000703.1 GCA_030681635.1 Reyranella sp. | reverse complement strand
CACTTCGGACATCACACGCGCCGCTGGAATCCCAAGATGAAGCCGTACCTGTTCGGGGTGCGCAATGGGGTCCATATCATCGATCTCACCAAGACGGTGCCGCTGCTCGAGCAGGCGCTGCAGCGGGTCCGCGAAGTCGTGGCCAGCGGCGGCCGCGTCCTCTTCGTCGGCACCAAGGCGGCTGCTTCCGAGCGCGTCGCCGACGCGGCCAAGCGCTGCGGCCAGTACTATGTGAACCACCGCTGGCTGGGCGGCATGATCACCAACTGGCAGACCATCTCTGCCTCGATCAAGCGCCTGCGCGAACTTGACGAACGCCTCAAGGGCGAAGTCCTGGGTCTCACCAAGAAAGAGCAGCTCGACCTGACGCGCGAGCGCGACAAGCTCGAGCGGTCGCTGGGCGGCATCAAGGAAATGGGCGGCACGCCCGACCTGCTGTTCATCATCGACACCAACAAGGAGGCGATCGCCGTCCAGGAAGCACGCAAGCGCGGCATTCCGATCGTGGCGATCCTCGACAGCAACTCCGATCCCGACGGCATCGATTTCCCGATCCCGGGCAACGACGACGCCATCCGTGCGGTCTCGCTGTTCTGCGAACTCCTGTCGGGAGCCGTGCTCGACGGCATCCGCGCCGAGATCGCGGCGTCGGGCGGCGATGTGGGTGAGCTGAGCGCCCCGCCGGTCGAGGAAGTGCCGGTGGCGGAAGCCCCCGCCGCCGAAGCGGCGCCGGCGGAGTAAGCCGGAGCCCTTACGACGAAGATTCAATGGGGCCGGTCGGAAGACCGGCCCTTGTTGCACCACACAGGGTTGCACCAAACAGGCCGGACCAAACGGAGCACGACATGGCTGAGATCACCGCATCGCTCGTCAAGGAACTGCGTGAGAAGACTGGCGCGGGCATGATGGACTGCAAGAAGGCACTGGGCGAAGTGCAGGGCGACCTCGAGAAGGCGGTCGACTGGCTGCGCACCAAGGGACTGTCGGCGGCCGCCAAGAAGGCAGGCCGGGTCGCGGCCGAAGGCCTCGTCGGCGTGATCGCCGACGGCACGCGCGGCGCCGTGATCGAAGTCAACGCCGAGACCGACTTCGTCGGCCGCAACGACATCTTCCAGAAATTCGTCTCGACCGCAGCTCGTGCCGCGCTCGACACCGGCGCCGACATGACCAAGATCGCCGCCTCGCCGTTTCCGGGCACCGGCCGCGACATCCAGGGTGAGCTCACCCACCTGATCGCCACCATCGGCGAGAACATGTCGCTGCGCCGCACCGCGTCGATCTCGGTGTCGGACGGTGTCGTGGCCGCCTATGTGCACAACGCCGTGGCGCCCGACCTCGGCAAGATCGGCGTCCTGGTGGCGCTCGAGTCCACTGGCGACAAGGCCAAGCTGGCGGCGCTCGCCAAGCAGCTCGCCATGCACGTGGCCGCCGCCAACCCGCAATCGCTGACCGTGGCTGATCTCGACCAGGCGGCAATCGAGCGCGAGCGTGCCGTGTTGGCCGAGAAGGCCGGGCAGGCGGGCAAGACCGCCGACATCGTCGCCAAGATGGTCGAGGGCGGCTTGCGCAAGTTCCACCAGGAAGTGGTCCTGCTCGAGCAGCTCTTCGTCATCGATGGCAAGAGCCGTGTTTCCAAGGTCGTCGACGATGCGGCCAAGCAGGTCGGTGCGCCGGTCCGTCTGGCGGGCTTCCTGCGTTTCGCGCTGGGTGAGGGAATCGAGAAGAAGTCGGAGGATTTCGCCGCCGAGGTGGCTGCCCAGCTCAAGAAGTAGTATGAAATCGGTACCGGTGCGCGGGCGCGACGCCTGCGCCGCCCAAGAACACGTATTCAGAGGCATCTGATGCCATCGGGTCCCCGCTATCGCCGCGTCCTTCTCAAACTCTCGGGTGAGGGTTTGATGGGCAGTCGCGAATACGGGCTGGATCCGGCCATGGTTTCCATGGTTGCACAGGAAGTGAAGGCCGTGCATGGCATGGGCGTTCAGGTTTGCCTGGTGATCGGTGGCGGGAACATCTTCCGGGGCGTTTCCGCGGCGGCCTCGGGCATGGACCGGGCGAGCGGCGACTACATGGGCATGCTGGCGACGGTGATCAATTCGCTCGCGATGCAGAGTGCCCTCGAACGTCAGGGCCTGCAGACCAGGGTCCAGTCTGCGATCCCGATGACGACGGTCTGCGAGCCCTACATTCGCCGTCGCGCTGCCAGGCATATGGAGAAGGGCCGGGTCGTGATCTTCGCCGCCGGCACCGGCAATCCGTTTTTCACCACCGACACCGCAGCAGCCCTGCGCGCCGCCGAGATGGGCGTCGATGCCTTATTGAAGGGCACCCAGGTCGACGGCGTGTATTCCGCCGATCCGCGCAAGGACAAGAGCGCCAAGCGTTACGATGCGCTGACCTAC
>JAUXRT010000702.1 GCA_030681635.1 Reyranella sp. | reverse complement strand
GTAACCCCAAACCTCATTCAGCAGGACGTCGCGCGCCACCGGACGGTCGCCGGCCCGGAACAGGTATTTCAGGATCGAGGCTTCCTTGTCGGTGAGCCGGACCTTCTTCTTGCCGCCCTTCTCCATCAGCATCTTGGCCGCCGGATGGAATTCGTAGGGGCCGATGGTCATGATCGCGTCCTCGCTGCGCTCGTGCTGGCGCAGGTGGGCGCGCAGCCGAGCGAGCAGGACATTGATGCGGAACGGCTTGGTGACGTAGTCGTTGGCCCCCGATTCGAGGCCCAGGATGGTGTCGGCATCGCTGTCGGCGGCCGTCAGCATGATGACGGGCGAGCGTACACCCTGGCGCCGCATCAGCTTGCACAGCTCGCGGCCGTCCATGTCGGGCAGGCCGATGTCGAGCAGGATGGCGTCGTAATGGGCGAGCTTGGCCTTCTCCAGACCCTCGGCGGCGGTGCCGACCTGGATGGTGGTGAAGCCGTCGTAGAGGTCAAGCTGCTCGGCCAGCACGGTGCGCAACGCCTGGTCGTCGTCGACCAGCAGGATTTTCTTGCCACGATTGTTTACTGACATGCTGATGCTACCTGCGCGCGCCGTCCCATATTATCTGGGCCACTCTATCTGGTACGACGCAGGCGAAAAAGCGGTTCACTTCGGCTAATACCCACCCCATGGTAAAAGAAAGCATGATCCCGGGTCAGGTTCATTCCCGTACCGCATCGGCGCTCGCCGCCGTCGAGCGCGCCATGGCCGAGTTGCGCCGGGGCGGCATCGTCGTGATCCGCGACGACGATGGCCATGGTGGCCTGGCGATCGCCGCCGAATCCTGCGGCCCGCGGGCACTTCAGCGTCTCCAGGGTCTTGCCCAGGCGGCGCCTGTGCTGGTGACCACGCGCCGCCGCGCCGAGGCAATCGGCATGGAGATCCCGCCCCACATCGCCGGCGGCATGGGCGAAACCAACAAGCCGATCACCCTCGACCTGCCCGAAGGGGTTCCGGTCGACGTCATCCTGCAGCCGCACGAGAGCGTGCCGCCCGATCACAAGGGCACGGCGGCCCGCCACGTGGCACTGCGCCACCTGTCGCGGCCGGTGGCGAGCCACGCGCCGCTGATTGCGCAGACCGCGATCGAGCTGGCCAAGCTTGCCCGCCTGCTGCCCGCCGTCGTGCTGGGGCCGCTCAGCCGCGACCCCAACAACAAGCGGCGCGACTGGGCGCGCGACCAGGACCTGATCTATGTCGAGGCCGCCGACATCCTGGCCTACGAGGATACCGCCTCGCGTACCCTGCAGC
>JAUXRT010000700.1 GCA_030681635.1 Reyranella sp. | reverse complement strand
TCGAAGTAGTAACCGCCGCCGCGGCGGCCGTACATGATCTGCCAGCCGTCGGCCTCCGGCCCGGAGGTCAGCCTGAAGCCGCGCGCCTTCAGTCCGCCGAGCAGCGCCTTGTCGTTCTCCGCATTCATCCTGGTGATGCGCTGATGCGAGCGTTGATAGATGGGGAAAGGGAAGGAGGCCGCGATCAGGTCCTTGTCCTCGAACGAGATGTCCTCATCGTAGAGCGCGTAGGGCACCTGCGCTTCCTTGAGGCTCACGATCAGCGTCGGGCCGTTCTGGATGATCGAGACTTCGGCCGCGCCGGACACCGCGAGATCCTGCGCCACGTCGTGGCCCGACGTGCCGGTGCCCAGCACCAGCGCCTTCTTGTCCTTCCAGTCGAGGCCGCTGCCGTACTTGCCCGAATGGCGCACGGTGCCGCGGAAGTCTTTTAGGCCGGGCAGATCGGGCATCTTGGGGATGGTGCTGACGCCGTTGCAGAACACGACGTGGCGCGGATGCATGATCCGCTCGGTGCCGTCGCCGCGCTTCAGCGTCACGTCCCAGCGCTTCGCCGCCTCGTCGTAACGGGCGTGCGTGAGTTCCGTCGCCGTCCAGACGTTCAGTTCCATCGCCTCGGCATAGATCTCGAACCAGTTGCCGAGCATGTCCTTGGGGATGAACACCGGCCAGGAGCGGGGGAAGGGCATGTAGGGAAGGTGGTTCACGCGTGTCTCGTTGTGCAGCGTGAGCGCGTGGTAGCGGCGGCGCCAGGAATCGCCCAGCCGCTGCTCGCGATCGATGGTGAGGGTGTCGACGCCCAGCACGGACAGCCGCGCGGCAATCATCAGCCCGGCCTGCGCCGCGCCGACCACCAGCACCGCCGGGTCGCGGTCTTCATAGGCAATCGCCTTCTTGCGCCGGTCGGCCCAGTTCTCGCCGCCGAAATTGCGCTTCCAGTCGACGTTCTGCCAGCGCCTGCCGTTGGCCGGATCCTCGTGGCCGCGGATCTCGGCCAGGATGGTGGCCAGCGTCCACGCGCGATACGTGCCACCCTCCGAGACGAGGCGCACGACGCCGTCGCAAGGACCGACGGCGCTTTCGAAGGTGAACATGACCTCGATCGTGTCGGTGCCGGCCCGCATCACAGGACGCGGCGGGGCACGATCCTTGGCGAGCTGGAAATCGCGGACGTCCGCCTTGGCAATTCGCGGCACGAGGCGCTCGACGATGGCCTTCGCACCTGTCGTCATGCGCAAGTCCCAATCGAAAACGAGGATGTCGCGCCAGTAGCATTCATCGGCGAACAGCGCCGCGATTCGTGCGGGATCGCGCGAGTCGAGTGCCGTGGCAAAATCGGCGAGCCAGCGCTGCGCTGCAGTCTTGGCGGATGTATCGGTGATGAGGGTGTCCATTACGCTGCCAACTCCAGAATTTCCTTAACCTGCTCCGGTCCGTCGATCTTGCGCGGATTGCGCGGCACCCACGGCGTGCCCATCGCCTGTTGGGCGATACGGTCGAAATGCTCCTTGCCGATTTTTACTTCAGAAAGACTGCGCGGCATACCGAGTCCGCGGATGAAAGCATCGAGCACGTCGCCGGCGTCCTTGCCGGAATGGCCCATGGCATTGGCGATCAGGGCCTGGCTGTCGGCGTTGGCCGATTTGTTCCAGCGCATGACCGAGGGCAGCATGATGCAGCTCGTGTGGCCGTGCGGCACGTCGAACACGGCACCCAGCACAGAGCCGCTGCCGTGGCTGGCGCCCATCGGGACGCCGGCCGCCAGTCCGCGCCCCGAGAGCCATGAGCCGATCTGGCAGTCGAGCCTGGCCTTCATGTCGGTCGGGTCGGCCTTCACCCTGGCCAGGCCGCGCGCCAGCAGGGAGAGGCCATGCAGGCCCGAGGCGTTGGTGAACTCCGTCGATTCCTTGGAGCACACACCTTCCACGCAATGATCGACGGCGCGGATGCCGGTCGAGAGGAACAGCCACATCGGCGTGTGGCGCGTCACCTCGGGATCGAGGATCACGGCCTGCGGGATGGTGAGCGGATGGCGGAACAGCTCCTTCACCCTGGTCGCCTCGTTGGTGACGCCGGAGATGCCGGAGAACTCGCCGGCCGAGAGCGTGGTCGGGATAGAAATCTGCCGCACCGTCGGCGGTTTCACGTCGGTAGCGCGGATCCTGTCCATCTCCTCGACGGTCCTGATGTCGTTGGCGAGGCAGAGCTGGACCGCCTTGGCGCCGTCGGTGATCGAACCGCCGCCCAGGGTGACGATCAAGTCGGCGCGCGCCTCGCGGGCCTGGGCAGTCGCTGAGATGATGGCCGAGCGCGGTGAATGGGCCGGCATCCTGTCGAAGGTGCCGACGCACTTGTTGCCCAGTGCCTGGCGCACCTTCTCGACCTCGTCGGTCTGCCGGTTCAGCGTGCCGCTTACCATCAGGAACACGCGCTGCGCACCACAGGCCGTCACCAGCTCGGCGACCGATTGCGCCGCCGGCTTGCCGTAGTGGACTTGCTCCATGTCGGTGAAAACGACGCGCCCCGATGTCAGCATTGTGTCCTCCCTCGAGGCGGTATTTTGCTATCTTGGCGGCCTGACGACCAAGGAAAACACATGACCGGCACACGGGATGGCGCCATCGGGCGCGCAGAGCGATATTTCGACGATGGCGGCTTCCTCGAGGAGTTGCAGCGGCGGGTGGCGATTCCGACCACCAGCCAGGAGACCGACGCGATGCCGGCCCTGCAGGAATACGTCTCCGGCGAGATGACGGAGTCGCTCACCAAGCTCGGCTACGAATGCCAGGTGCAGCCCAACCCGCGCGCCGAATACGGCCCGTTCCTGATCGCCCGCCGGATAGAAGATCCCGCCAAGCCGACCGTGCTGACCTATGGGCATGGCGACGTGATCCGCGGCCAGGACGATCAATGGCGCCAGGGCCTGTCGCCGTGGAAGATCGTGGTCGAGGGTGATCGCATGTACGGCCGCGGCACCGCCGACAACAAGGGCCAGCACACGATCAACATCGCGGCCCTCGCCTGCGTGCTGCAGGAGCGCGGGTCGCTGGGCTTCAACTCGACGATCCTGATCGAGACCGGCGAGGAGACCGGCTCGCCCGGCCTCGCCGATTTCTGCAAGGCCAACAAGGCGGCGCTGAAGGCCGATGCGCTGATCGGCTCGGACGGGCCCCGGCTCGACCATCGCCGGCCGACCATCTTCGGCGGCACCAGGGGCACGTTGAACTTCAACCTCAAGCTCACCATGCGCGAGGGCGGCCATCATTCCGGCAACTGGGGCGGGCTTCTGGCAAACCCCGGCATCATCATGGCGCATGCGCTGGCCACCATCACCGATGAGCGCGGCCAGATCAAAGTGCCGGAATGGCGGCCCAAGACGCTCACCAATTCGGTGCGGGCAGCGCTGGCCGACGCCGTCGTCGATGCCGGCGAAGGCGCGCCCGAGATCAACGAGGACTGGGGCGAGAAGTCGCTGACCCCGGTCGAGCGCGTGTTCGGCTGGAACAGCTTCGAGGTATTGGCTTTCAAGACCGGCAATCCCGACCGGCCGGTCAACGCCATTCCGCCCAGCGCGGTCGCCTACTGCCAGCTCCGCTTCGTCGTCGGCACCGATCCGCACGACGTCATCCCGGCGCTGAAGCGGCATCTGGAGAAGCACGGCTTTGGCCAGATCGAGATCGATCAGGCGCGCGACGTGATCATGAACGCCACGCGTCTCGACCCCGAGAACCCCTGGGCGAAATTCGCGTCGGCCTCGATCGAGAAGACCGGCGGCCAGAAGCCCAACATGTTGCCCAACCTCGGCGGCTCGCTGCCCAACGAGGTTTTTACCGACATCCTCGGCCTGCCGACGGTCTGGGTACCGCATTCCTACGCCGCCTGTTCCCAGCACGCGCCCAACGAGCATCTGCTGGCGCCCGTGGCGCGCGATGGGCTGCGTCTGATGACAGGCATCTTCTGGGACCTCGGCGCGCAGGGCCGGCCGGGGTAAGCTGCCCGCATGTTGTCCGCCGACGAGGCCGCCGACCTGATCGAGGCCATTGCGCTTCGGCAGGATCGTGCCGCCTTCGCGGCGCTGTTCCGGCACTTTGCGCCGCGCATAAGGGCCTTCGTCATGCGCGGCGGCACCGATGCGGATACCGCGCAGGAAGTGGCCCAGGAGGCCCTGGTCATGGTGTGGCGAAAGGCCGCCAGCTTCGACCGGACGCGGGCCTCGGCCGCGACCTGGCTCTACACCATCGCCCGCAACAAGCGGATCGACCTGCTGCGCCGAGGTGCCCGGCCGATCGACACCGAGGACTGGCTGGTGGTCTATGCGCCCGAAGCCGAGGACGCCGACAAATCCGTTCTCGCCGGGCAAACGTATACCCGTGTGAAAGAACTCCTGGGCGGTCTGTCGGAAGATCAATTGGTGGTGATCCAGAAGGCGTTTTTCGAAGACAAGACGCACACGGTCATCGCCGAGGAACTGAAGCTGCCCCTGGGAACGGTAAAATCCCGCATTCGCCTGGCCCTCGGGCGCCTGCGGGAAGCGCTGGAGAAAGACGAGACATGAGCCGCCATCCGGCCCCTGAAGAGCTGTTGCTGGACTATGCCGCGGGCGCGCTGCCCGACGGGCCGGCGCTGGCCGTGGCGCTGCATGTGGCGCTCGACCCGGACTCCCGGCGCATGGTCGACCGGCTGAACGCCGTGGGCGGCGCGCTGATCGAGCGCGAGGCCGAGG
>JAUXRT010000688.1 GCA_030681635.1 Reyranella sp. | reverse complement strand
TGCGCGAGATCGCGATGGTGGTCTGGTAGGCGCTGAAGCCCGCATCGGCGATCAGCAGCACTTCCGGCGGCCGGCCGAGCGCCTGGCCGAGCGAATAGGGCTCGGACGAGAGGAAGCCCTGCTGCACGGCATTCTTGTCGGCCAGGAACGGCGCCATGTTGAAGGTGTAGGGCCGGAGCTGTTCGTCGCGCAGCCCGTACTTCTTCTTGAGAAACGGCCAGTAGGTGACGCGCCCGCCGTTGCCGATCAGCAAGGTGCGGCCCTTGAGCTTGTCGAAGCCGTCGAAGCCCGATCCGGGATGGCCGATCAGCACCTGCGGATCCTTCTGGAAGATCGACGCGATGGTGAGGAACGGCGCACCCTCGCGCACATAGGTGATGGCCTCGAAGCTGTTCGACATGGTCATGTCGACGCGGCCGTTGAGCAGGAGCTGGCCGATGTTGAGGCTGGGCCCGCCCTGGCGCAGGTCGCACTCGATGCCAGCCTTCGCATAGAGACCGGCGGCGATCGCCTGGTAGTAGCCGCCATGTTCGGCCTGGGCGCGCCAATCGGTCTGGAAGCTCACCCTTTCGAGGGTCTGGGCACGCGGCCGGCGGGCGATCGGCACCAGCAGCGGGCCGGCCAAAGCGAACCCCAGTGCGCCCCGAAGCGCGGCGCGCCGATCCAGGCGCCAGGCCGTCCCCTTGGCGATCATGGCGCGAGGCTCGCGCCGCGACGGTCGAAGATCTTGGCCATGATCTCCCACAGCGCGCCCGACGACATCGACAGCGCGTTCAGGGACGGCAACCAGTTCTCCCACGAGGCGCGCACCTCGGCCGGCGCGAGCCAGTCGGTCGGAAAGGCCGCGACATCCAGCCCGGCGGTGCGCGCCAGGCGCAGCGCCCGCGGCATATGGGAGGCCGAGGTAACCAGGGCGACCCGCCCGCCCTTCACCAGTTCGCGCACGCCGCGGATGTTCTGGATGGTGTTGATCGAGCCATCCTCGATGACGATCGCCCCGGCCGGCACGCCGAGATCGAGCAGGAAGATGCGCATCGCCTCGGCTTCGGACATCACCGCTGGACCGCCGGCCACGGCCCGCGGATTGCCGCCGCTCACGATGATGCGCGGCGCCACGCCGCGATGGTAGAGACGCGCGCCCTGCCAGATGCGGTCCGCGGCGTCGCTGAGGTCGGGCTCGGGAATGTAGGGCGGCGCCGCCGGCGAGATGCCGCCGCCCAGCACCACGATGGCATCGTAGCAGCAGGCGGGCGCCGCCTTCGCCGCCGCGCGTGCTTCTTCCTGCAGCGGCATCATCAGTGCATCGGCCACGGGCTGGAGCGACAGCACGAGAAGCTCGGCGACGGCCAACACGGCGACAATCCGCGCCAGGCGGCGCAAGCGCAGCGCCGCCAGCACGCCGGCAACGATCAGCCCGAGCGCCAGCGACGACGGTGGCAGCGCCAGCTGCCCGAGGAATTTCAGGAGAACGAACGTATCCATGCCGGGCTATATTAGCCCACGACGCAGCCGATAAATGGCAGGAATTCCTCGATGATTTCGCATGTGCATGTCGGCGTGACCGACTTCGATCGCGCCTTCGTCTTCTATTCGAGCGTGATGGATGCGCTTGGCTTCCCGCTGAAATTCTGCGCGCGCGAGCGCCCGTGGGCGGGCTGGATGCCGATGGCGGCGGCACGGCCGCTCTTCCTGATCGGCCGCCCGCAGGACGGCGATGATGCCGCGCCGGGAAACGGCCAGATGGTCGCATTGCTCGCACCCACGCGGGCGGCGGTCGATGCCTGCTACGCCAAGGCGCTGGCCGGCGGCGGGCGAGACGAGGGACCGCCGGGGCCGCGGCCGCAGTATCATCCCGATTACTACGGCGCTTACTTCCGCGATCCCGACGGCAACAAGATCTGCGTCTGCTGCCATGATGCGGCATAGAAAATCGAATCGCAGACAAAAAGAAGGGCGGACCCGGCTCTCACCGGCGCCCGCCCGATCTTCAGTCGGAAGCGGCTTAGATCGCTTCCTTGAGATCCTTGGCGACGCGGAAGGCAACCTTCTTCGACGCCTTGATCTTGATCGCTTCGCCAGTGGCCGGGTTGCGACCCATGCGGGCCGGACGCGCACGCACCTGGAAGATGCCGAGGCCCGTGACGCGGACCTTGTTGCCCTTCTTGAGGTGCTTCACGACCAGACCGATGAACTCATCAAGGGCGCCGGTGGCGTCCTTCTTGGTCATGCCGGTCTTCTCGGCCAGCTCGGCCGCGACCTTGGACAGCGGGACAGTCGGAACAGTGGTTTTGGTAGCCATAGTGGAGGGGTCCCTTACGTTTTTTAAGTTTCACCAACGTCTTCCTGACGCCCCAGGACAGCGCTGGCGAGCCCAAGGTTATCCACGAATCGTCCTCCCGCAAGCCCGGAACACCCGAAAAATGTCGATTTCTGTGGCTTTTTCGGCCATTTGGACGGCCATCCACAGACAGCAGAGAGTGTGTCGCGTGCCAACGACCGAATTGATGCCGACTTTCAGCACCGCCGTGAACACCTGGCAGTGCGACGAGAACGACCATCTGAACGTCCAGTTCTACACCGAGTTCGGCCATGAGGCGTCGGCGCACCTGCTGGCGGGCCTCGGCCTGGGACCGCGCGCGCAGCGGGCCCAGGGCCTCGCCGTGACGGCGGCCGAGGACCATGTCCGCTACCTCCGCGAGTTCCGCGTCATCGATCCGGTCGAGGTTCGCTCGGCTCCGGTCGAGATCGGCGAGCGCCACATCGTCGCCTACCATGAAATCAGCAACCCGACCGACGGACGCGTGGCGGCCACCATACGCCGCCGCATCGTCTGCGACCGGCCGTGGCCCGATGCCTTCCGCCTCAGGGCCGAAGCGGCCGTCATGCCGCTGCCGGACGCCGCCAAACCACGCAGCGTCGGCACGCTCGCCCTGCCCGATCTCACGCTCGCCGCTGCGCCCGCGACCGGCATGATCGAGGTCGGCCGCACGGTGATCACGCCCGACGAATGCGACGAGCACGGCAGCTTCCTGCCGCGCCACCAGTTCGGCCGCTACTCGGATGGCGCGCCGATGCTGTGGAACCACCTGGGCTTCGACCGCGCCGCCATGCAGACCCGCCAGGAGGGCTCGGTCGTGGTCGAGATGCTGAACCACTACCGCCGCCCGTTGCGCGCCGGCGACCTCGCCGTGGTGATGAGCGGCCTCGCTGCCTTCACCAGCAAGGTGCTGGTCTTCACGCACTTTCTGTTCGAGGCCGAGACCGGCACGCTGGCCGCCTGCGCCGAAGCCGTCGGCATGAAGTTCGATCAGAAAGTCCGCAAGATCATGATCTTCAGCCCGGAAGATCAGGCGCGGCTCGCAGCCGCGAAGCTGCGGTTTTAGACAGCGAGGTCGACCATCACGCTCTTGCGCTGGGTAAAGCTGTCGAGCATGCCCTTGAACTGGTAGGTGCCAGCGATCGGCGCTGATTTCGGCTGGGCGGCGGTCATCGACATGCGGGCTCTCCGGCTACCAAAAAATCGGCCGGAGTTTGGCCCGCATGTCTGGACGCGACAAGACTAGGCGGCGGCCGCGAACTGCGGCG
>JAUXRT010000680.1 GCA_030681635.1 Reyranella sp. | reverse complement strand
ATCCTGCTGATCATGGCCGCCTACCTGTCGGTCAGCCTGTCGATCTCGGCGTTCATGAACTGGTACAACAAACGCATCGCCCTGACGGAGCGCTGAGCAATGTCCGACGATGCCCTGCCCTCCGGCGAACGCCGGCAACTCGCCCCACCGGTCAACGACAGCGGCGCACTCGGCTGGATGCGCCGCAACCTGTTCAGCAGCTGGGCCAACGGCATCACCACCGTGGTGCTGGTGGGCTCCGTCGGCTGGATCCTGTCCGGATTCCTCGAGTGGGCGCTCTTCACCGCGACCTTCACGGCGGCCACCGGCAGCGATTGCCGCGGCGGCGGCGCCTGCTGGGCGCTGATCCGGGAGAAATATCGCTACATCTTCTTCGGCTCGTTCCCCTACGAGCAGCATTGGCGGCCGCTGTTCGCCGTCATCGCCATGCTGGCGATGCTCGTCCTCAGCGCCGACCGCCGCATGTGGAACTGGCGGCTGATCGTCATCTGGGGAGTCGGTTCGTTCGTCACGTTCCTGCTGATGTTCGGGCAGATCCACATCCCGCTCAGCCTCTTCCTTTTCGTGGCGCTCGTGGTCGGCGGCATCGGCATGAGCCTGCGCCGCGGCATCGCCGACGCCAGCGAAATGAACGCCTATCGCGCTCTCGCCGCGATCGGCCTGATCGGCCTGGTGCTGCGCATCACCGGCATCCTGCCGGCCTGGAGCCTCGCCATCGCGCCGCTCAGCTACGTCGAGACCAGCCTGTGGGGCGGCATTCCGGTCACCATGATCCTGGCCACCTATGGCCTGGCCTTCGCCTTCCCCTACGGCGTCCTGCTGGCGCTCGGGCGGCGCTCCAACCTGCCGCTGATCAAGGGCCTGTGCGTGGGCTTCATCGAGTTGATCCGCGGCGTGCCGCTGATCAGCCTGCTGATCATGGCCTCGGTCATGCTGCCGCTGTTCCTGCCCTCCGGCACGACCATCGACAAGTTCCTGCGCGCCCAGGTCGCCGTCATCCTGTTTGCCGGCGCCTACATCGCCGAGGTCATCCGCGGCGGCCTGCAGTCGCTGCCCAAGGGCCAGTTCGAGGCGGCCGACGCAATGGGCCTCAGCTATCCGCAGAAGACCCTGCTGATCATCCTGCCGCAGGCGCTGCGCGTGGTGATCCCGCCGCTGATCAACACCTTCATCGGCTTCTTCAAGGATACGTCGCTGGTGCTGATCATCGGCATCTTCGACTTCCTCAACACCGCCAACCAGGCCCTCGTCGATCCCAACTGGGCGGGATTCCCGGCCGAGGTCTACCTGTTCGCCGCCTTCGTCTACTTCATCTTCTGTTACTCGATGTCGCGATACAGCAAGTATCTCGAGATCGAGCTCAACAAGGGGACGCGCCGCTAGGCGCGCTCAGGGAGCATCCTCATGGCCGCCACCGCCGCACGCGACCTTTCCGGCATCTCGTCCGTCATCGAGATGAGGAACGTCAACAAATGGTACGGGCAGTTCCACGTGCTGTCCGACATCAACCTCGAGGTGAAGGAAGGCGAGAAGATCGTCATCTGCGGGCCCTCGGGCTCCGGCAAGTCGACGCTGATCCGCTGCATCAACCGCCTGGAGGAGCATCAGGCCGGCGATATCGTCGTAAACGACGTGACGCTCAGCAACGACGTCACCCACATCGAGGCAATCCGCCGCGAAGTCGGCATGGTGTTCCAGTCGTTCAACCTCTTCCCGCACCTCACGATCCTCGACAACCTGACGCTGGCGCCGATCTGGGTGAAGAAGATGCCCAAGAAGGACGCCGAAGAGATCGCCATGGGCCTGCTGAAGCGGGTGCGCATCCCCGAGCAGGCGCTGAAATACCCCGGCCAGCTCTCGGGCGGCCAGCAGCAGCGCGTGGCGATCGCCCGCGCACGTTGCAAGCGGCCCAAGATCATGCTGTTCGACGAGCCGACCTCGGCCCTCGACCCGGAAATGGTCAAGGAAGTGCTGGACGTCATGATCGAGCTCGCCGGCGAGGGCATGACCATGCTGGTGGTGACGCACGAGATGGGCTTTGCCCGCGCCGTCGCCGACCGCGTGATCTTCATGGACCGCGGCGAGATCGTCGAGCAGAACGAGCCGGAGGAGTTCTTCGCCCATCCGAAGAACGAGCGGACCAAGCTCTTCCTCGGCCAGATCCTGCACCGATAAGGCGCGGCAGGACGCACCAGAACGCCCGACTATGAAGATTCTCGTCACCGGCGGCGCGGGGTTCATCGGCTCGGCCGTGGTCCGCCACATCATCCGCGACACCGACTGGTCGGTGGCCAACGTCGACAAGCTGACCTACGCCGGCAACCTCGACTCGCTGGCCGACGCGCGCACCAGCAACCGCCATCGTCACTTCAAGGTCGACATCTGCGACCGCGCTGCCCTCGACACCGTCTTCCAGGAAGTACAGCCCGACGCCGTGCTGCACCTCGCGGCGGAAAGCCATGTCGACCGTTCGATCGACGGCGCCGCGCCCTTCATCGAGACCAACATCACCGGCACCTACACCCTCCTCGAAGCGACGCTCGCCTACTGGCGCGGCATCGACGAGGCGGCGCGGGCGCGCTTCCGCTTCCAGCACATCTCGACCGACGAGGTCTTCGGCTCGCTGGGCGCCAGCGGCAAGTTCACCGAGACCACGCCCTACCAGCCCAACTCGCCCTACTCCGCCAGCAAGGCCGCGTCCGATCACTTGGTCCGCGCCTGGCATCACACCTACGGTTTGCCGACGCTCGCCACCAACTGCTCGAACAACTACGGGCCCTATCATTTTCCCGAGAAGCTGATCCCGCTCGTCATCCTGCGCGCCCTGGCCGGCGAGAGCCTGCCGGTCTACGGCAAGGGCGAGAACGTGCGCGACTGGCTGCACGTCGAGGACCACGCCGAGGCGCTGACCCTGGTGCTGCGCCGGGGCCGGCCGGGCGAGACCTACAATGTCGGCGGCGACAGCGAGCGCACGAATATCGAGGTCGTGCGCGCGATCTGCGCCCTGCTCGACGAGATGCTGCCGGGGAGCCCCAACCGGCCACACGAGAGACTGATCAAGTTCGTCACCGACCGGCCCGGCCACGACGCGCGCTATGCCATCGACGCCGGCAAGATCAAGACCGAACTCGGCTGGCGTGCCCGCCACAGTTTCGACAGCGGCCTCCGCGACACGGTGCGCTGGTTCCTCGACAACCGCCCCTGGTGGGAGCGCGTGATGAGCGGCGCCTATCGCGGCGAGCGGCTGGGTCTTTCGGCCTAGAGTCTTTCCGACTAAACTTGAAGCATCCTGCAACACCTCATGCTGAGGAGCGACCCGCAGGGT
>JAUXRT010000674.1 GCA_030681635.1 Reyranella sp. | reverse complement strand
ATCCTGCTTAAGACCATCCTGGCTCTCGCCCTTGCCTGCGCGGCCGTGCCGGCCCTCGCCCAGGACAAGGTCCGCGTCCTGCTCGACTGGTTCGTCAATCCCGACCACGCGGCGCTGGTCATCGCCAAGCAGCGCGGAATCTTCACCAAGCACGGGCTCGACGTCGAACTGATCGCGCCGGCCGACCCCAACGCGCCGCCCAAGCTGGTGGCCGCCGGCCAGGCCGACTACGCCGTCTCGTACCAGCCGACTCTGCAGATGCTGGTGGCCGAAGGGCTGCCGCTGGTGCGTGTCGGCGTCCTCGTTGCCCAGCCGCTCAATTCGCTGGTGGCCCTGGAGGACAGTCCAGTGAAGACCCTCGCCGACTTCAAGGGCCGCAAGATCGGCTACTCGATCGCGGGCTTCGACGAGGCTCTCCTGGGCGCGATGCTCGAAAGCGCCGGCCTCACGCTCAAGGACGTGACGCTGATCAACGTCAACTTCGCGCTGACCACGGCGCTGATGAGCAAGCAGGTCGACGGCGTGATCGGCGCCTTCCGCAACTTCGAGCTCAACGATCTCGAATTGAACAAGGCCAAGGGCCGCATCTGGCTGGTCGAGAAGAACGGCGTGCCGACCTATGACGAGCTGATCCTGATCGCCAAGCGCGAGACCGTCGACGTGGCCCGGACGAAGAAGCTGCTGGCCGCGCTCGCCGAGGCGACGGCCTGGCTAAAAGCCAATCCGGCCGAGGCCTGGGCGATCTTCGCCAAGTCCGGCAAGGAACTCGACAACGACCTCAACCGGCTCGCCTGGAAGGACACGCTGCCCCTGCTCGCCGACGATCCCACGGCCCTCGACCTGAGGCGCTACGAGACCTTCGCGGCCTTCCTGGTGAAGCGCGGCCTGATCAAGCAGGCGCCCGCGGCCGACACTTACCTGCGCGACATGAGGTAGGTGGCCTCAGGCCGCCCGGATTTCGATGACTTGCAGGCCCTTCTGGCCCTCGGCGACGCGGATCATGACCTTCTGGCCGGGAGCCAGGGCATCCATGCCATGCCGGCGCAGCACCGCGGCGTGGACGAAGATGTCGCCGTCGGCGGCCTCGCGGGTGACGAAGCCGTAGCCGCGTTCGTTGTTGTACCATTTGACCAGCGCCACGATGTATTCGCCCATCGCGACACCATCCGGAATCGGCGGCGGCTTGGGTGCAACGGCGACCGCGGTCGACGAATCGACCTCGAGCACCCTCATGACCTGCCAGCCCTTGGGACCACGCACGCCGGCGCACACGACGGTTGACCCGGGCTTGAGGTCCTCATGCCCGGATTGTCGAAGTGTCGTCACATGCAAGAACGCGTCGCTATTGTCGATGTCGAGGGCTAGAAATCCGTACCCTTTGACTGCGTTGAACCACTTAACTTTACCACGCAGCTCAACAGAACCCGCGTCCCCGCTCGCTTCCCCCTGGTGGGTCGTCATTCAACGATCCCGTGTTGTTATGCGGAAATCCTATCATTCCGGTGAGCGGACGCAACAGTCCTTGTGACCGATCGCCGGGGCCCGTTAGACGACATTGCCAATGCAACAAGGAGACAGCGTCCGATGTTCAAAGCCGATCTGTTCAAGGGAAAGCGCTTCCTCGTCACTGGCGGCGGGACCGGCCTCGGCCGGATGATGATGGAGAAATTCGTCGAGCTGGGCGCCGATTGCGTGATCTGCGGCCGACGCGGCAGCGTGCTCGAGGAGACGGCCAGGGAGGTCATGGCCAAGTATCCCGGCCGCCGGGTCGACACCCATGCCATCGATATCCGGGTCGCTACCGCGGTCGAGGAGATGGTCGATCTAATCTGGAGCAGCGGACCGCTCGACGGTCTCGTCAACAACGCCGCCGGCAATTTCATTTCACAGACCAAGGACCTGAGCCCACGCGCCTTCGACGCTATCGCCAACATCGTGCTGCACGGCACGTTCTACATGACCAATGCCTGCGGCAAGCGCTGGATCGCGGAGCAGCGCAAGGCGAGCGTGCTCAGCATCCTCACGACGTGGGTGTGGACCGGCAGCCCCTTCGTGGTGCCCTCGGCCATGTCCAAGGCCGGCGTCGCGGTG
>JAUXRT010000669.1 GCA_030681635.1 Reyranella sp. | reverse complement strand
GTTGATGATCGTCATCGGGATTTCGGCGAAATACGCAAGGCCGATGAATTCGGTCATCAGCGAGACGCCCGGCCCCGAAGTCGCAGTGAACGCGCGCGCGCCGTTCCAGCCGGCGCCGATCACCATGCCGATCGAGGCGAGCTCGTCCTCGGCCTGCACGATGGCGTACTTGGCCTTTCCGGTTTCCTTGTCGTGCCGCAACCGCTTGCAATGCGACTGAAAGGCCTCGGCGAGCGAGGAGGAGGGCGTGATCGGATACCAGGCGCAGACCGTGGCGCCGCCATAGACCGCGCCTAGGGCAGCGGCGGCGTTGCCTTCCACGTAAATCCGGTCGCCCACCTTGTCGGCCCGTCGAACGCGCAGGCGAAGAGGGCTGAGATGCTCGGCGACATAGTCACGGCCCATGTGCAGGGCCGCCACATTGGCCTTGATCAGCCGTTCCTTGCCCGCGAACTGTTCGCTCAGCAGGGTCTCGATGACGCCGATCTCGATATCGAGCAGGGCGGCCAGGGCGCCGACATAGATGATGTTCTTGAAGAGCTGACGCTGG
Source organism: Reyranella sp. (assembly GCA_030681635.1). Taxonomy (GTDB): domain Bacteria; phylum Pseudomonadota; class Alphaproteobacteria; order Reyranellales; family Reyranellaceae; genus Reyranella. The sequence continues at coordinate 2,468 of JAUXRT010000669.1, read as the reverse complement.
CGGGCGTCGGTGTAGGTGGCGTTGGTGATGGCCGTCAGCGGCACGCCGATCACATTGATGTCTTCGCGGAACATCGACGACGGCATCGGCTTGGTGCTGTCGTAGAAGAGATAGCCGCCGGGCTCGATCTCCTTCACGTCCTCGGCCCAGGTCTGCGGGTTCATCGCGACCATCATGTCGACGCCGCCGCGGCGGCCGAGATGGCCCTTCTCGGTGACGCGGACCTCGTACCAGGTCGGCAGGCCCTGGATGTTCGACGGGAAGATGTTGCGCGGGCTGACCGGCACGCCCATGCGCAGGATCGAGCGCGCGAACAGTTCGTTGGCGCTTGCCGATCCGGAGCCGTTGACGTTCGCGAACTTGACGACGAAGTCGTTAACGGCGGCTATTGCTTGCGGCATGCGTGCTCCGCTTGGGTCATTTCCATGTAGTACTTGCGCATGTCCCAGGCGCCGGTCGGGCAGCGCTCGGCACACAGCCCGCAATGCAGGCAGACGTCCTCGTCCTTGACCATGACCCGGCCGGTCTTGAGATCGTTGCCGAGGTAGAGGTCCTGGGTCGGGTTCATCGCCGGGGCGATAAGCCGCGTGCGCAGGTCCTTTTCCTCGCCGTTGTCGGTGAAGGTGATGCAGTCCATCGGGCAGATGTCGACGCAGGCATCGCACTCGATGCAGAGCGTGCCGGTGAACACCGTCTGGACGTCGCAGTTGAGGCAGCGCTGCGCCTCCTTGAAGGCGAGCTGCGGATCGAAGCCCAGCTCGACCTCGGCCATGATGTCCTTCAGCGCCTCTTTCTTGGGGCGATGCGGGACCTTCAGGCGATGGTCGATGGTGGGGGCGGTGTCGTAGCTCCACTCATGGATGCCCATCTTCTGGCTGGCGATATTGACGCCGGGCGCGGGGCGCTCCTCCTGGCTCTCGCCGATCAGCATCTTGTGGATGGAGATGGCGGCGTCATGGCCATGGGCCGCGGCCCAGATGATGTTCTTGGGGCCGAAAGCGGCGTCGCCGCCGAAGAAGACCTTGGGATGGCTGCTGCCGAAGGTCTTCTCATTGAGCTTGGGCAGGCCCCACTTGTCGAACTCGATGCCGGCGTCCTTCTCGATCCACGGGAAGGAGTTCTCCTGGCCGATCGCGACCAGCACGTCGTCGCATTCGTGAAGCTCGTCGGGCTCGCCCGACGGCACCAGCGAGCGGCGGCCCTTGGCGTCGTACTCGGCCTTCACCTTCTCGAACAGCACGCCCGTGATCTTGCCGTCCTTGTGCTTCACTTCCTTCGGCACGAGCATGTTCAGGATGGGGATGTCTTCGCCCATCGCGTCTTCCTTCTCCCAGGGAGACGCCTTCATTTCCTCGAAGCCGGAACGGACGATCACCTTCACATCGTCGCCGCCGAGGCGGCGCGCGGTGCGGCAGCAATCCATGGCGGTGTTGCCGCCACCCAGCACGATGACGCGCTTGCCCACCTTGTCGATGTGGCCGAACGAGACCGACGACAGCCAGTCGAGGCCGATGTGGATGTTGGCGGCGGCTTCCTTGCGGCCGGGGACGTCGAGGTCACGGCCGCGCGGCGCGCCGGAGCCCACGAACACCGCATCGAAGCCTTCGGACAGGACAGCCTTCATCGAATCGATGCGCTTGTGGCGGAACTCGATGTTGCCGATGCCGGTGATGTAGCCCACTTCCTCATCGATCACCGACTCCGGCAGGCGGAAGTGCGGGATCTGCGTGCGGATGAAACCGCCGAGCTTGGGATCCTGGTCGTAGATGACGATCTCGTAGCCCAGCACCGCAAGGTCGCGCGCCACGGTGAGCGAGGCGGGGCCACCGCCGACGCAGGCGATGCGCTTGCCGTTCTTGGCCGGCGCCTTCGGCATCTTGGTATTGATATCGTCGTCGTCCTTGTAGTCGGCGGCGACGCGCTTCAGCCGGCAGATCGCCACCGGCTCCTTCTTGCCTTTGACGAGGGTCTCGTCCTCGACGCGGCTGCGCCGGCAGGCCGGTTCACAGGGTCTGTCGCACGTCCTGCCCAGAATTCCCGGGAAGACGTTGGACTTCCAATTGATCATGTAGGCGTCGGAGTAGTGGCCGTGCGCAATCAACCGGATGTACTCCGGGACTGGCGTATGAGCGGGGCAGGCCCACTGGCAGTCTACTACCTTGTGGAAATAGTCCGGGTTCGCGATGTCGGTCGGCTTCAACAGAAACTCCAAGCGGCGGCGGAGCAGCCGATATTGGGTAAATGACGGTTTAGAGTACCGCAAATAGGTGGCGCATTGGGGATATTTGCGATCACTACGTCAAGGCTTCTGTGCGGCAGGTGGTTGCGAGGTCAAAGAATCCCACATCGATACAAGGGCCTTTCACCCACCCTGCGACCGCGGCCGGTAGTGGCTGGGCGATGCACCGGCGGCGCGGCGGAACATGGCGCTGAAGGCGCTGACACTGTCATAGCCGAGATCGAGCGCC
>JAUXRT010000625.1 GCA_030681635.1 Reyranella sp. | reverse complement strand
CGCCGCCATCATCAACCCGCCGCAAGCCATGATCCTGGCCGTAGGCGCGGGCGAGGAGCGGGTGGTCGTGCGCAAGGGCCAGATGGTCGTGCGCAACATGATGAACTGCACGCTGGCGGTCGATCATCGCGTCGTCGACGGCGCGATGGGCGCTCAGTATCTCCAGACGTTGCGTGCCTATGTCGAGCAGCCGGCCGCGATGCTGGCCTAGGAGCGAGCTGTGGCTGAAACCAATTTCGACATCATCGTCGTGGGCGGCGGACCGGGCGGCTACGTCGCCGCCATTCGGGCGGCCCAGCTCGGACTGAAAACCGCTGTCGTCGAACGCGAGCACATGGGCGGCATCTGCCTCAACTGGGGCTGCATTCCCACGAAGGCGCTGCTGCGCACGTCCGAGGTTTACAGCCTGATCAAGCACGCCGATTCCTTCGGCCTGTCGGTGAAGGATGTCTCGTTCGACGCCAAGAAGATCGTCGAGCGCTCGCGCAAGGTGGCGAACCAGCTGAGCAGCGGCGTCTCGATGCTGATGAAGAAGAACAAGATCACGGTGTTCGACGGCGCGGCCAAGCTCGCTGGTCCCGGCAAGCTCGCGGTCGCGCTGAAGGACAAGAGCAACGCCACGCTCGCCTACAAGAACGTGATCCTGGCGACCGGCGCGCGCGCGCGACAGCTTCCGGGCCTGGAAACCGACGGCAAGCTGGTCTGGAGCTACAAGGAAGCGATGGTGCCGCCGGAGTTTCCCAAGTCGCTGCTGGTGATCGGCTCGGGCGCGATCGGCATCGAGTTCGCGAGTTTCTACCGGACCATGGGGGCCGAGGTCACGGTCTGCGAAGTGCTGGACCGTATCCTGCCTGTCGAGGATGCAGAGGTGTCTGCCTTTGCCAAACGTGCCTTCGAGAAGCAGGGCATGAAGATCCTCACCAGCGCCACCGTGTCGAACCTGAAGAAGGGCGCCAACAACGTCACGGCGACGATCACGGTCGGCGGCAAGGCTGAGCAGATCACGGTCGACCGCGTGATCAGCGCCGTCGGCATTGTGGGCAATGTCGAAAACCTGGGCCTCGAAGGCACCAAGGTGAAGGTCGACAAGACCCACATCGTGATCGACCAGTGGGGTTTTACGGGCGAGCCCAACGTCTATGCCATCGGCGACGTCGCGGGGCCGCCTTGGCTTGCCCACAAGGCCATGCATGAAGGCGTTCTGGTGGTCGAGAAGATCGCGGGTGTGAAGGGCGTGCACCCGATGAAGACCGAGAACATCCCGGGCTGCACCTACTGCCAGCCGCAGGTCGCCAGCATCGGCCTGACCGAGGCTGCGGCCAAGGCCAAGGGCCTGCAGCTCAAGGTCGGCAAGTTCCCGTTCATCGGCAACGGCAAGGCGATTGCCTTGGGCGAGCCCGAGGGCTTCATCAAGACCATCTTCGACGCCAAGACCGGCGAGCTGCTGGGCGCCCATATGATCGGCGCCGAGGTCACCGAGCTGATCCAGGGCTATAGCGTCGCCAAGACCCTGGAGACCACCGAGGCCGAGCTGATGGCGACGGTTTTCCCGCATCCGACGCTGTCGGAGATGATGCACGAGTCGGTACTGGCGGCCTACGGCCGGACGCTCCATATCTAGGCCGTCATGGACGGATCGCACGACAAGTTCCCCCTGAGCCGCGCCGAACGCCATCCCGAGAAGGCGCGCCGGCCGGACAATCCGATTCAGCGCAAGCCGGACTGGATCCGCGTGCGTGCGCCCAACTCGCCGGAATATGCAGAGACCAAGCGGCTGATGCGCGAGTTCGGGCTGACGACGGTTTGCGAAGAGGCGGCCTGCCCGAACATCGGCGAGTGCTGGAAGCAGAAGCACGCCACTTTCATGATCATGGGTGAGACCTGCACGCGGGCCTGCGCCTTCTGCAACGTCGCCACCGGCAAGCCGGGCGCGCTCAATCCGCACGAACCGGCCAATATCGCCCAGGCGGTCGGCAGGCTCGGCCTCGGCCACGTCGTCGTCACCTCGGTCGATCGCGACGACCTCGATGACGGCGGGGCGGGGCATTTCGCCCAGGTGATCACGGCCCTGCACGGCGCGGCACCCAATACGACCGTCGAGATCCTGACGCCCGACTTCATGCGCAAGAGCGGGGCCATCGAGACCGTGGTCGCGGCGCGGCCGGATGTCTTCAACCATAATCTCGAGACGGTGCCACGCCTCTATCCGACGATCCGGCCCGGCGCCCGCTACTTCACGTCGCTGCAGCTGCTGGCGAAGGTGAAGGAGATCGATCCGTCGATGTTCACCAAGTCAGGCCTGATGGTGGGCCTCGGCGAGACGCGCGAGGAGATCCTGCAGGTGATGGACGACCTGCGCGCGGCCGATGTCGATTTCCTGACCGTCGGCCAATACCTGCAGCCCACGCCCAAGCACGCAGCCCTCGATCGCTTCTGGACGCCGGCGGAGTTCGACGAACTGGCGCAACTCGCCCGGGCCAAGGGCTTCCTGATGGTCTCGGCATCGCCGCTCACGCGTTCGAGCTATCACGCGGGCGACGATTTCACCCGACTGCGTGCCGCCCGGTCGGAGCGGCTGGCCGCACTGACGCGGGCCTGACCGACCCTTGCCGACCCGCCACGCCGAACGCCGCCTGGTCGGCCATGCGCCGATGCAACTGTTCGACCTCGTGGCGGATGTTGCCCGCTATCCCGAGTTCCTGCCGTGGTGTCAGGCCGGCCGTATCCGGCGGCGCGAGAGTCCAACGATCGAGATCGCCGAGCTGGCGATCGGCTTCGGGCCGTTCCACGAGAAGTTCGTATCCCGTGTCGAACTCGCGCCGGATCATCCGGGCGGACCGCGCATCGACACGACGGGGATCGAGGGCCCGTTCCGCCGGCTGACCAGCCGCTGGACATTTCAGCCCGATCCCCATGGCACGATGATCGACTTCGAACTCGAATTCGACTTTCGCTCGATGCTGCTGCAGCAGACGGTTCGCCTGCTTTTCGCGGAGGCGGTCCGGCGCATGGTCTCGGCTTTCGAGGCCCGCGCGCTGCAGCTCTACGGCAAACCTAGCGCTCGGCCAGTGATGCCAGCATCGCAAGCGCGGTAAGGACCGCGACGCGGCGGATCCCGTCACGATCGCCGGGGAAGACATGGCGTTCAGCAATCGGCTCGTGGCCGGCCCGGACCGCGGCCAGATGGACCAGCCCGACAGGCTTTTCGTCACTGCCGCCGCCGGGGCCGGCGACACCCGTCACCGATACCGCGATATCCGCCTGGGAATGGGCGAGGGCGCCTGCCGCCATCGCGCGAGCGACGGGTTCGCTCACCGCGCCATGGCCGAGCAGCGCATCCCATGACACGCCCAGCATTTCCCGCTTGGCTTCATTGGCATAAGTGACGAAGCCGCGTTCGACGACGTCGGATGAGCCTGCGATGGCGGTGAGGGCGGCAGCGACCAGACCGCCGGTGCAGGACTCGGCTGTGACGAGTTTAAGCTTCTTCTTGCGGCAGGCGACCAGCACGTGCTCCGCCGCCGCCCTGATTTCGTGATCGAACATGCGAACCTCTATCTTCTGGGCACTTCGACGGTCGCGACCGCCTGCGCGGCGATGCCTTCGCGGCGACCGGTGAAACCCAGCCCTTCCGTGGTCGTGGCCTTCACGCTCACCCGGTCGCGGTCGATGCCGGCGATGCGGGCGATGCTGTCGATCATCCCGTCGCGGTGCGGCCCGACACGTGGCGCCTCGCAGATCACGGTGAGGTCGAGATGGACGATCCGGCCACCGCGCTCGGCTAGAAGCCCGACGGCGTGACGCAGGAAGCGATCCGACGAGGCGCCGCGCCATTGCGGATCCGACGGCGGAAAGTGCTTGCCGATATCGCCGGCGCCGATGGTGCCCAGGACGGCATCGGTCAGCGCATGCAGCGCCACGTCGGCATCCGAGTGGCCGCTGAGCGCATGAGTATGCGGAACGGCAATGCCGCCCAGCATGACGGCGCTGCCAGGCGCGAAACCGTGCACGTCGAAGCCGAACGCCGTGCGTGTTTCCATCGTCGATGCGCGCTGCATGTCCTCGGCCGTGGTGATCTTCGGGTTGTCGCCGCTGCCGGCCACCATGACAACTTTGAGGCCCGCGCGTTCGGCGACGGCGGCATCGTCGGTGAGGGCGGTCGACTCAGCGACGCCAAGCGCGGCGGCCGCACGATGTGCCTGGAGCAGCGAAGCGAAGCGGAAAACTTGGGGCGTCTGTGCCCGCCATAGGTTGGAACGTGGAACCGTCTCTGAAATGACGCCATCTCCCGCAACGCGCTTCAGCGTGTCGGCAAGCGCGATACCCAGGATCGCGCCGTCGACGCCCGGTGCCGCCGCTGCGTCGAGACAGCCGGCAATGTCGGCAGGCCGAACGAAGGGACGGGCGCCATCGTGCACGGCAACGAAGTCGGGAGGAGCGCCGGCCAACGCCTCCAGCCCCTTCAGGACCGAAAGCTGCCGGCTGGCCCCGCCCAGGACTGGCGGCGGCAGGTCGAAGCCGGCAGCCGAGGCCTGATAGTGAGGCTCGTCCCCCGGGGCGATCACGACCTGGATGCGGCCGATTCCGGGGGCGCCCCGCAGCGCGCTGATTGTGTGCCGCAGGACCGGCTGGCCGTCCAAAAGCGCATACTGCTTGGGCAGGGGACCGCCGAAGCGGCTGCCGCGGCCGGCGGCGACGATCAGGGCAGTACAGGTGGGCACCGCCGGTTAATAACACCGCGACAGGGGGGGCGCACTTCGGACGCTTGCAGAAGTGGGCTGGACTCGGTAATGCTCGCTCAATTATTGTGCACTGCACAAGATGCCTATTAACTGAGCAAGAGAAATGGCCAGCGTCCCGCGACTCCACCCTGTCGATATCGGTCCCGTCCGTCTCGAGGACCCCGTCATCCTGGCGCCGATGTCGGGGGTTACCGACATGCCTTTCCGCCGGATGGTGAAGCGCGGCGGTGCCGGGCTGGTCGTGTCGGAGATGATCGCCTCGGCGGCGATGGTGCGCGAGAACCGCAAGACGCTGCTGATGGCCAAGAACTCGCCGGAAGAGTTCCCGATGTCTGTCCAGCTCGCCGGCTGCGAGCCCGAAGTGATGGCTGAGGCCGCCAAGCTCAACGAGGACCGGGGCGCCGCCATCATCGACATCAACTTCGGCTGTCCGGTGAAGAAGGTCGTGAACGGCCATGCCGGCTCCTCGCTGATGCGCGACGAGGTCCATGCCGCGAAGATCCTCGAAGCCACGGTCAAGGCCGTGAAGCTGCCGGTGACGCTCAAGATGCGCACGGGCTGGGACGAGACCAACCGCAATGCGCCCAATCTCGCGCGCATCGCCGAGGCTTGCGGTATCCGGATGCTGACCGTGCACGGCCGCACGCGGTGCCAGTTCAACGAAGGCCACGCCGACTGGGCGTTCGTGGCCAACGTCAAGGCCGCGACCAAGCTGCCGGTGATCGTGAACGGCGACATCAACACGCTCGACGACGTCGATCAGGCCTTGGCCCAGTCGGGCGCCGACGGGCTGATGATCGGCCGCGGGGCCTATGGGCGGCCCTGGTTCCTCAACCAGGCCATCCACTATCTGCGGACGGGTGAGCGGCTTCCCGATCCGCCGCTCGCCGAGCAGTACGCCATCGTGCGCGCCCACTACGAATCGATGCTCGAGCACTATGGCCTCGAAACCGGCGTGCGCATGGCGCGCAAGCACCTCGGCTGGTACTCCAAGGGCCTGCCGGCGTCGGCCGACTTCCGCGGCGCGGTCAATCGCGAGCCCGACCCGGCCAAGGTGCGGGCCATGCTCGCGGCCTTCTTCCTTCCCGTCCTGGATCGGCAGGCGGCCTAAATGGCCCTGCGCCCGCTCAAGCGCTCCAGCTCATCGCCCGAGCTGTTCTCCGCATCGATCCTCGATTCGCTTTCGGAAGCGGTCGTGGTGGTCGATCCCGGCCGGCTCATCCAATACGCCAATCTTTCCGCCGAGCAGTTCTTCGGAGTCGGGCGCGCGCGCCTCATCGGCCATCCGCTGGACGAGTTCGTGCCGGAAGATACGCCGCTCTTCTCGCTGCTCGAGCAGGTACAAACGAGCGGTGGCGCGGTGGCGGAGAACGGCATCACACTGGCCTCGCCGCGTATCGGTACCCGGTTCTGCGCGTTGCGTCTTTCGCCGGTCGCCGACAGCGACGGGCTGATCGCGGTGTCGCTGGTCGAGCAGACCATCGCACGCAACATCGACCGGCAGATGTCGCACCGTAGCGCCGCCCGTTCGGTGAGTGCGCTTGCCGCCATGCTGGCGCACGAGGTCAAGAATCCGCTGTCGGGCATCCGCGGCGCCGCCCAGCTTCTCGAGCAGTCGGTTCCCGACAGCGACCGCGAGCTGACCAGCCTGATCTGCGAGGAAACCGACCGGATCGTGGCGCTGGTCGACCGGATGGAGGCATTCGCCGACGGACGTCCGATCGATCGTGGTCCGATCAACATCCACCAGGTGCTGAATCACGTTCGCCGCCTGTCCGAAAACGGCTTCGGCAAGGGCGTGCGCTTCATCGAGACCTACGACCCGTCGTTGCCCGAGGTCCATGGCGATCGCGACCAGCTCATCCAGGTGTTCCTCAACCTGGTGAAGAACGCCTGCGAAACCCCCGGCAATGGCGAGCGCGAGATCGAACTATCGACCGGATTCCGCCACGGCCTGCGGCTGGCGGTGCCAGGCCAGCAGGCGAGGGTCAATCTGCCTCTGGTCGTTTCGGTCCGCGACAACGGCCGCGGCGTGCTCGACGAGATCCGGGCTCACATGTTTGACGCTTTCGTGACCAACAAGCCGACGGGAACCGGCCTGGGTCTTGCATTGGTGGCCAAGATCATCAACGACCACGGCGGGGCCATTGAATTCGACAGCGAGCCCGGCCGAACAACCTTCCGGGTGATGCTGCCGATGCAATTCCCACAGACAACCCCATGAGCACTTCCGCGACAATTCTTATCGCCGACGACGATCGCGCGATCCGGACGGTGCTGCATCAGGCGCTGGGACGACAAGGCCACACCGTGCGCAGTACCGGCACGGCCGCGACGCTGTGGCAGTGGGTCCAGGAAGGCGAGGGCCAACTCGTCATCACCGATGTCGTCATGCCGGATGAGAACGGCCTCGATCTCGTGCCGCGTATCCGCAAGCTCCGCCCGGATCTGCGCATCATCGTGATGAGCGCCCAGTCGACGCTGCTCACCGCGGTGCGCGCCACCGAGCGCGGCGCCTTCGAATATCTGCCGAAGCCGTTCGATCTCAACGAGCTGGTGTCGGTGGTGAATCGGGCGCTCTCGGCGCCGGCCGCATCGATGCCGCGCGGCGCCCATCCGCCGGAGGAGAGCGAACGCCTGCCACTGATCGGGCGGTCCGCCGCCATGCAGGAAATCTACCGCGCCCTGGCGCGCCTGATGTCGACCGACCTCACGGTGATGGTGTCGGGCGAATCGGGTACCGGCAAGGAGCTGGTGGCGCGGGCGCTGCACGACTACGGCAAGCGCCGCAAGGGGCCTTTCGTGGCCCTCAACATGGCCGCCATCCCGCGCGAGCTGATCGAAAGCGAATTGTTCGGGCACGAGCGCGGCGCCTTCACCGGCGCCGTGCAGCGGTCGTCGGGCAAATTCGACCAGGCCTCTGGCGGCACGCTGTTCCTCGACGAGATCGGCGACATGCCGCCCGAGGCGCAGACCCGCCTGCTGCGCGTTCTGCAGGAAGGCGAATACATGACGGTCGGCGGCCGGACGCCGATCAAGGCCAATGTCCGCATCGTGGCCGCCACCCATCGCGATCTCCGTCGCCTGATCCAGCAGGGGCTGTTCCGCGAGGATCTGTTCTATCGCCTCAACGTGGTGCCGATCCGGCTGCCGCCGCTGCGCGAGCGCCTCGACGACATCCCTGAACTGGCCAACCACTTCCTGCGCGCCGCGACCATGGACGGCCTGCCGACCAAGGTGCTGTCGACGGATGCCATGGCGCGCCTGCGCCAGCATCGCTGGCCGGGCAACGTGCGCGAGTTGGAAAACCTCGTCCGCCGGCTGTCCGCGCTCTATTCGGAGGAGGTGATCGGCGTCGAGACCATCGAGTCGGAACTCGCCGACGCTGTCCAGGCGCCTGAATTCGAGCCCGCAAACGCCGGTCCGGCGCAGGCCGATGCCTCCCTGACCGACGCCATGGATCGCCACCTGCAGGCCCTCTTCGCCGCCCACGGCGACCGGCTGCCGCCGGACGGCATGTACGATCGTGTCATTTCCGAGGTCGAGCGGCCGCTCCTGTCGCTGGCCTTAGGGGCAACGCGCGGGAATCAGTTGCGCGCTGCCCGTCTCCTGGGGCTCAATCGCAATACGTTGCGCAAGAAAATTAAGGACCTCGACGTCCCAGTGGTTCGTACGCCGCAGGTTCGCCGAGGCGGGTGACTTTAGTGACAACTGCGCTGGGCGGCTCACGCTTGGGCGACATGGTAAGCGCGGTGCTCCGCGGCCTGAGTGGCCGTGTCGCGGCGGTATCCCTCGCCATCCTCGCCATCGTGGCCGGTGCGGTCACCTATGCCTGGCTCGCGGGCTTCGTGCCGGCGGCATTCGGTACCCTCGGCTGGATGACCGGCCTCCTGGTCTCGGACCTGGTCATTGCCATCGCCCTGGTGGCAGTGCTTGCCGTTCGCCTGACGCAACTCTGGCTGGATCGCCGGCGAGGCGCCGCCGGCTCGCGGCTCCACATGCGTCTCGTGCTGGTCTGCAGCGTCTTCACCATCACGCCGACGCTGATCGTGGCCATCATCCTGTCCCTGCTTTTCCTCAATCTGACGGATTTCGTCGTGAAGCCGTCGCAGGCGGCCTTTGAGGCCGCGCGGGCGATCGGCGAGCCGGTGCGGCGCGCGCGCGAGGAGGAAATCCTGCGCGATATTGGCGCGATCGCCAGCCCCCTGCAGGCTCTGGGCGTCGATGGAGTCCGCGATGGCGAGGCTACGAAGCGGCTCCTGAAAACCCTGATCGAAGGCCGCCCGATCATCGAGGCTACCGTCCTCGATGCCGACAAGGGCGTCATCGCCCAGGCCCAGGCCGCCGATGATCAGGGCATGGTCGACCCGCTGCCATCCGCGAGGTTCCTCTGGCAGGCCGTCAATCAGGCACGCCCGGTCCAGTTTGAATCCGCGAAGGGCGCCTACTTCGTGATGCAGCTTTTCGTCGGCGAGCCGCTCTTCCTGGCGACCGGCCATGCTGTCGATCTCAGGGTCGTCGACTACATCAAGAGCATCGAATTCGCCGGAACGTTCTATTCGCAGATCGAGCAGGCGCTGCAGCGCAGCCAGCTCGTCATCTTCCTGGTCTGCGGTGCGATCGCCTTTCTGATGCTGCTGGCGGCGGTGTGGCTGGCAATCCTGTTCGCCACCCGCCTGACCGCGCCGATCGGCGGGCTGATGGCGGCCGCCGAGCGTGTGCGTGGCGGCGATCTCTCGACGCGCGTGGAGGAGGGGCCACCCAACGACGAACTGGGTCAGCTGGCGCGTTCGTTCAATCGCATGGCGAGCCAGATCGAGCAGCAGCGTGGCGAATTGGTCAGCGCCAACAAGGAACTCGACACCCGGCGCCGCTTGACCGATGCCGTGCTGGCGGGCGTGTCGGCCGGCGTGCTCAGCGTCGACGGCAAGGGTATCGTCACCCGTAGCAACCGCTCGGCGCTCGAACTGTTGGCCTTGCCCGAGGATGGCGTCCTGGAACGGCCGCTGACCGATGTCATGCCCGAACTGGCTCCGCTGGTGGTGCAGGCGGCCGAGCGGCCGGATCGCGTTACCCAGGGACAGGTCGACATCCTCCAGCGGGGCGCGCGGCGCACCTTGCTGGTGCGCATCAGTGCAGCATCAGGTGCGGGCTCGGTCGTGACCTTCGACGACGTGACCGACCTGATGTCGGCGCAGCGCATGGCGGCCTGGGGCGACGTGGCCCGACGCATCGCGCACGAGATCAAGAACCCGCTCACGCCGATCCAGCTTTCCGCCGAGCGATTGAAGCGTCGCTATCTGAAGCAGATCAAGGACGATCCCGAAACTTTCACGATATGCACCGATACGATCATCCGCCAGGTCGGCGATATTGGCCGCATGGTCGATGAATTCTCGTCCTTCGCCCGCATGCCGCGCCCGACCGTGCAGCCCGAGGACGCCAAGGAGCTTTGCCAGCAGGCGCTGTTCCTGCAACGCAACGGCAATCCCGATATCCGCTACGTTTCGCACCTGCCGGAGGGCCCAGTCCCGTTGATCTGCGACCGGCGGCAGGTTGGCCAGGTGCTGACCAACATCCTGAAGAACTCAGCCGAGGCGATCGAAGGGCGAGAAGCCTCTGCGTCGGGACCGCTGCCACCCGGTGAGATCTCGCTCAGCTTGAAGGACGATGGCGCCATGCTGCGTATCGTCATCGAGGACAACGGCAAGGGCCTGCCGAAGGAAGGGCGGGAGCG
>JAUXRT010000619.1 GCA_030681635.1 Reyranella sp. | reverse complement strand
TCCAGACCCAGATCGATCCGACCAACCAGCTCGTCGAGCAGGCCAAGCGCGTGCTGCCGGGCGGCAGCTTCGGCAACATGCCGGCCGAGGTGATCCTGAAGGAGGGCAAGGGCGGCCGGGTCTGGGACGAGGCAGGCAAGGAATATGTTGATTTCCTGTTGGGGTCGGGCCCGATGTTCGTGGGTCATGCCCATCCCGAGGTGACGGCGGCGGTGCAGGCCCAGGTGCCGTTCGGCACGACCTTCTTCGGCAACAACCGCCATGGCATTGCGCTGGCCGAAGCGATCGTCGAGGCCGTGCCCTGCGCCGACCAGGTGCGCTTCGTCTGCTCCGGCACCGAGGCCGATCTCTACGCCATGAGGGCGGCGCGCGCCTTCCGGAAGCGCGACAAGATCCTGAAGTTCGAGGGCGGCTATCACGGCATGAGCGACTATGCGCTGGTGTCGCTGGCGCCCAAGAACCCCGGCAATTTCCCGCGTGGCTCCGTCGACTCGGCCGGCATCCCGAAGTCGGTCGTCGACGAGATGGTGGTCGCGGCCTTCAACGACATCGACATGGTGCGCAGCCTGATCGAGGAGCAGAAGGACGAGCTGGCGGGCGTCATCGTCGAGCCGTTCCAGCGCCTGATTCCGCCCAAGCCCGGCTTCCTGCAGGCCTTGCGCGAGGTGACGGCCGAGCACGGCATTCCGTTGATCTTCGACGAGGTCGTGACCGGCTTCCGCTTCGCCTACGGCGGCGCCCAGGAGTATTACGGCGTCACGCCCGATCTCTGCACCCTGGGCAAGATCGTGGGCGGCGGCTTTGCGCTGGCCGCCGTCGCCGGCCGCGCCGACATCATGGCGCATTTCGACCGGCTGACCATGGCCGACGAGGATTTCCTGTTCCAGGTCGGCACGCTTTCCGGAAATCCCGTGGCCTCGGTTGCCGGCCTTGCCACGCTCGATATCCTGAAGCGGCCCGGTGCCTACGAGCAAGTTTTCGCCACCGGCCGCACGCTGATGTCGACGCTGTCCGATCTGCTGCAGCGCGCCGGCTTCAAGGCGCAGGTGATCGGCGAGCCGCCGCTGTTCGACATCCTTTTCACCGACCAGCCGGTGAAGGATTACCGCGACACGCTGAAGGCCGACACCGCGATCCTGAAGCGCTTCAACCAGCTTCTGCGCGCCCGCGGCCTCATGAAGGGTGAGTCGAAGTACTATGTGAGCCTGGCCCACACCCAGGCCGACATCGACCACACGATCGGCGCCTGGACCGATGCGCTGAAGGAGCTGAAGGCCGGCCGCTAGAAGAGGAGAGGTCCCGCATGCGCAAAGCCACTGAAGCAGCGAAGCCGCGCGCTGACTCCGAGGCTTCGGCCGTGGGCCAGTGTCTTTGCGGCGCGGTGGAAATCGAGATCGGGACCCCCGCGCGATGGGCCTGGCACGATCATTCCGCCGCGACCAGGCGGGCGCACGGCGCCGCCTATGCGACCTACGTCGGCAGTTGGCGCAAGCGCTTCCGCGTCACCAGAGGTGCTGACGAGATTACGCGCTTCAAGGACGAGACCACCGGGACGACGCGGAGCTTCTGCGCCCGCTGCGGCACGCCGCTCGCCTACGAACGGGCCCGCTCGGCGCACATGGTCAATGTCCCACGCGCGCTGTTCACGACCCGTACGGGCCGGGAGCCCCGCTACCACATCGCGATCGACCAACTGCAGGACTGGACCTATCTCGGCGAAGCGCTGGTTCCCCTAAAAGGCTTTCCCGGCGTCGTGTGGGAGCGTCCGAACCGGAAGAAACGCGGTCCGGCGCGGCGCGTCAGCGGTTGAGCAGGCTGCCCAGCACCAGGCCGAGGACGAGGTCGTCCTCGGCGCCGAAGGTCAGGCGCACGACGCGGCCGGCGCGGTCGATGACGACGGTCGAGGGCGTTCCCTTGAAGCCATAGGCCGCCATGGTGAGCGGAATGGGACCGTCCGGTGAGGGGCGGTCGACGGCGACCGGCATTTTCAGGCCGTACTCGTGCAGGAAGGCTTCCAGCGAGACCGGCGTCATGGCCGCGTGATGCTCGAAGACGGTGTGGAGGCCCAGCACCACGAGATCGTCGAGAGTCTTGGCGATCTCGTGCAGGCGCCGTGCCTGCGGGACGGCATGGGCGACGCAGCCGGGGCAGAGCATCTGGAAGGCGTGCAGCACCACGACCTTGCCGCGGAACATGTCGAGCGCCAGCGGCCTGTCGGTATTGAACCAGCGCTCGGCCTCGATCGGCGGCGCCAGGATTGGTGTCTCGTTCATGGTCTAGGGCTCGGCCATGCCCTTCTTCTTGAGGAGTGGCAGGTTGGAAGGGTCCGCCAGCGCCAACAGCAGCGCGTCGGCGGCGGTGCGGTTGCGCGAGGCGACCGAGACGCCGCCCGAATAGGCTATGTAGTGCTGGACCTCGAGTGGGATGGGGCCGACCAGCGTCGCGCCCGGCACGGCCAGAAGCTCGCTGGTCGGTTGCAGGGCGATCTCGGCCTCGCCGGTCACGACCTTCTCGGCCGAGTAGCCGCCCTTCACCAGAACGGTCTTGGGTTTGAGTGCGGCGGCGATGCCCATCTTGTCGAACAGATGGGCGAGATAAGTGCCGGCCGTGCCACCCGACGCCGGATCGGTGTAGGCGATGGCGCGGGCCGCCAACAGTGTCTTCTTGAAGGATTCGACACTGGAAATGTCGGGCACCGGCGCACCCTGCTTGACGGCGACGCCGATGCCGACGCGCGCCAGCACCTTGGCGCTGCTCTCGACAATCCTGCTGCCGAGCAGCGGGCCCAATCTCTCCGGCGGTATCACGACCACGTCGAAGTATTCGCCGTCGGAGACCCGGCGCGCGAGCCCGCCCGCCGTGTCGTTCTCGACCGTGACCTTGTGGCCGGTCTTCTTCTCGAATTCCGCCGCCAGTTCCAGCGCCACAGGCTTGTAGGCGCCGGCGGTCAGAAGTTTTAGATCGGCCGCGGCGGCGCTGCCGATGCCGGCGAGGAGGCTGAGAAGGACAAGGAATGTGCGCATGGTCGGTTGGTTCCTCGGAGGGATCGACGGCCTAAGATTCGCTCAGGCCCAATTTCTTGAAGAGGGCGTGGTTCTTCCGGTCCACCAGCGTCGACAACAGTTCGTCGGCGGCCGTGCGATGGCGTGTGACGGCGGAGATGCCGCCCAGATACAGCGTGTAGTTCTGGAGTTCGAGCGGGACGGGCCCGACCAGCACGGTACCGGGCACGCTCATCAGCTCGCTCTTCTGCTGCAGGCCGATATCGGCCTCGCCATTCGTCAGCTTGTCCGCCACCAGGCCGCCGGCGGGCACGAGCACGGCCTTGGCCTTGATCTGGGCGGCGATGCCGAGCTTGCCGAACAGCCACTCGAGGTAGAGACCGCTGGAGGCGCCCGAGGCGGGGTCGATGTAGGCGACCGCACGCGCCGCCAGCATCGTCTTCCGGAAGGCGCCGATGCCGGATATGTCGGGCAGGGGCGCTCCCTGCTTGACCGCCACGCCAAGGCCGGCGCGCGCCACCGGCGTGGCGCTGCTCTCGACGACGCGGCCGCCCAGATAGGGATCGAGCAGGCGCGCTGTCATGACGACGACGTCGAAATACTCACCTGCATTCATCCGGCCGTCGAAGTTGTTCGAGGTGGCGATCTCGATCGTCACCCTGTGACCGGTGCGCTTCTCGAACGCCGGCAACAACGCCAGCGCCGCCGGCTGAAAGGTGCTGGTGGTCAGCAGCTTCAGGTCCGCGGCGGCGGCGTCACCGGCACCGGCGGCGGCGACGAGGCAGAGAAGAGCGAGGATGAAGCGCATGGTCGGGTCCTCAGCCGGGCTTGCCCATGATGTGGGGCTTTAGCATCGCATACAGGAAGGCATGAGTGGGCGTGGGCACGCCGTGCTTGCGGCCGAGCTCGATCACCTTGCCGGAAAGCCACGGCAGTTCGATCCGGTTTCCGCGTAAAAGATCGGCGCCCATCGAGGCCATGAGATGGGCAGGCGCGTTGCGGTTGAAGTTGAGCGTGCGGTCCACGGCGTCGGCCGGCAGCGCGATGCCCGCGGCGCGGCCGACGGCTGCCGCCTCTTCGTAGGCGGCGATGAAATAGGGCGCGATGTCGGCGTCGTCGCGCAGATGGCCGATCGGCAGGCGGGCGAGCGCCATCATGCTGGCGTTGGAGGCGAGCAGGATGAACTTCATCCAGAGCTCGGTCAGGATCGCCTCGCTGAACACGCCGTCGATGCCGGCCTTGGCGCAGGCCGCCGCCAGCGCCTGGCCGCGCGCACTGTTCGTGCCGTCAAGCTCGCCGAACACCATCCGCATCACGGTGCCGGTCTGGCGGATCACGCCGGGCTCGGCGATCACGGCGCTGATGTTGGCGACGCCGGGCATCACGGCCTGCTGGCCGAGGATCGGGATCAGCCGCTCGTGGGCGTCGATGCCGTTCTGGAGCGTGATGACGGCGGTGTCCTTGCCGACCATCGGCTTGATCTGCGCACCGGCGCTTTCGACATCCCACAGTTTTACGCAGAACAGCACGACATCGACGGGGCCGACCGTTGCGGGATCGTCGGTCGCCTGCGTGGGCGACACATGGGTCTCGCCACGGCCGCCCTCGACCCGGAGTCCCTTGCTCTTCATGGCGGCCAGATGCGCGCCGCGTGCGATGAAGGTGACATCGGCGCCGGCCGTGGCGAGCGCCGCGCCATAACCGCCTCCAATGCCGCCGGCGCCCACGATTGCAATCCGCATGAAACGCTCCTTGATCGGACTCTAGACGATGCTGGCGACCAGCAGGCAGCCACCCCGGCCGGCGAGGACCGTGTCGTCGCCGGGCGCGAGGCGCAAGCTGTGATCGCCCTCCAGGACATGGCGGGTGCCGTCGATGTCGAGCGCGCTCTTGCCCAATGGATTGTAGACGATATGCGTGCCTGGCCCGAGGCGGAGCGAGCGGCCCTCGTCGAGAACCACGATGTCTATTCGCACCTTGGCCCTGTTGCCGATGAGGTTGACGACCTCGACCGGCCCCGACTCGAGCCGGCTCACGATCGGGGTCTCGCCCGCGAAGCGCACCGGCCGGAAGGGCTGGCGGACGTCGATCTCGCCCGTCGGCGTCTTCAGCACCAGGCCTCTGCCGGCCACCTGTTCCTGCACGCGGTGGAAGCCGCTGTAGTCGGAGAAGGGCCCTGCCGCCACGATCGGCGTCCGGCCCAGGCGCCAGACGTTACCCTCGACCGCGATGTCTACCGTGACGCCGCCGCCGTTCTTCCAGGGCGTGGTGATGTACTGGGTCGGGTCGAGCAGGGTGACGGTCATATGTCTTTCCGGGCGGGGGCCGCGATAGTGCCGTCGGCCAACAGGGCGGCAATCTGGCGTGGATCGTAGCCGTGCTCGGCCAGGATCGCCTCGGTGTGCTGGCCGGGGACGGGCGCTTCGGCGCGCGGCGTGCCATCAGGCGCCGGCCGCGTACCAGGCACGGCAGGTACCGGCACGGGCTGCGGAACGCCGGCTTGGGAGAGCCACTGGATCAGGCCGGTCTCGCGCACCTGCGGCTGGTCGAGGAACTCGGCGTAGCTGTTCAGCCGCTCGTGCATGATGCGCGCGTCGGTCAGGCGCCGAGCCCAGTCGGCGCACGGCCGCGCGGCGATCACCGGCCGCACGAGGGCATAAAGCGCCATCTCGTTGGCGAGCCGCGCCGCCGGATCGGCGAAGCGCGGATCCTGGGCCAGCGCCGGCATGTCGATCACGGTGCAGAGGCTCTTCCAGTCGCGGTCGTTGATGGCCAGGATCGACATCCAGCCGTCGGCTGTCTGGAAGACGCCGCTGGGCACGCCACCCGGCTTCATGGTGCCGCCCTCGAGATGACAGGCCATCAGCCGGATCGCCTGCAGCGCGGTGACGCCCTGCATCAGGCTGACATCGATGTAGCGGCCGTGCGTCTCGTCGCGGCGCGCGTAGAGCGCCGAGGCCAGCGCCTGGTAGGCGTAGAGCGCCGTCGACATGTCGGCCACGATCACCGGCACGCGGTGGGGAATACCGTCCTCGCCGCGATTCTCGGACATCAGGCCGGTGTAGGCCTGTAGCACCGGATCCATCGCCGGCCGCTCGGCCAGCGGGCCGGTCTGGCCGAAGCCCGAGATCGAGAGATAGAGAATACGCGGTGCGCGGGCGGAGACGGACTCGTAGTCGAACCCAAGCCGGCGGATGACCCCGGGCCTAAAACCTTCGAGGAAGACGTCGGCGCCGCCCAGCAGGCGCCACACCACCTGCTTGCCGGCCTCGGTCTTGAGGTCGACGGCGATGCTGCGCTTGCCGAGATTGCCGATGATCGAGAAGGCGGTGTGGCTGCCGTAGCGGGCGCCGAGCGCCCGCGCCCAGTCGCCTTCGCCCAGGCTCTCGACCTTGATCACTTGGGCGCCGTGCTGGGCCAGCAGCATGGCGCAGTAGGGGCCGGCGATCCCCTGGCTGAGGTCGACTACCTTCAGTCCGGCGAAGGGCGCGTCGTAACTCATGCCATCTTGACCAACAGCTTGCCGAAATTCTCGCCGCGCAGCAGGCCGATGAAGGCGCGCGGCGCCTTGTCGATCCCGTCCACGATGTCCTCGCGGTACTTGAGCTTGCCGCTCCTGATCCACTCGCCTATCTGGCGCATCGCCGGGCCGTAGTGCTGGGCAAAATCGGTGACGATGAAGCCGCGCATGTTGACGCGCTTGCCGACGAAGGTGCCGAACAGGCGTGGCCCCATCTCGGCCGCCGTGGCGTTGTACTGCGAGATCGAACCGCAGAGCGCCACGCGGGCGAAGAAGTTGAGGTTGCGCAGGACCGAATCGGTGATGGTGCCGCCGACATTGTCGAAATAGACGTCGATGCCGTTGGGGCAAGCCGCCCGAAGTGATGTGTCGAGGTCCTTCTCGGCCTTGTAGTCGAGGCAGGCATCGAAGCCGAGCTCGTCCTTCACGAAGGCGCATTTCTTCGGGCCGCCGGCGATGCCGACCACGCGGCAGCCCATGATGCGGGCGATCTGGCCCACCACCTGGCCGACCGCGCCGGAGGCGGCCGAGACCACCACCGTCTCCCCCGGCTTGGGCTGGCCGACATGGAGCAGGCCGAAATAGGCGGTCATGCCCGGCATGCCGAGCACGCCGTTGGCGGTCGAGATCGGGGCGATCGCGGGGTCGACCTTGCGCAAGGTCGGGCCGCCGCCGATGGCGTATTCCTGCCAGCCGAGGCGGTCCTCGACGATGTCGCCGACCTTGAAGTTTGCGTGCTGGGACTTCACGACCTCGCCCACGGTGCCGCCGGTCATGACCTCGCCGAGGCCGACCGGTGCTGCATAGGAGGCGGCGTCGCGCATGCGCCCGCGCTGGTAGGGGTCGAGCGAGAGATAGTGCACCTTCACCAGCACCTCGCCGTGACGCGGCTCGGGAACGGGCGCCTCCTCGACGCGGAAGTCCGATTCAGCCGGCTCGCCCGGCGGGCGGCGGACGAGAACGACGCGGCGATGGGTCTTGGGAATGTTCATGAGGCGCCTGCTCCGATGGTTTGGCCGCACCATAGCGCGGGACCGGAGCGAACGGCTAACGCGTCGACTTGCTAGGCGGCCGGCTCTTTGAGGCGATACCAGGTGGCGTAGAGCGCCGGCAGGAACAGCAGCGTGAGCAGGGTGGCCACGATGATGCCGCCGATCATGGCATAGGCCATCGGCCCCCAGAACACCTCGCGGGCGATCGGGATCATGCCGAGGCTGGCGGCCGCCGCCGTCAGCAGGATCGGGCGCAGGCGGTGCGTCGTCGCCTCGACCACGGCGTTCCACGGCGCCAGCCCCTCGGCCAGGAACTCGTCGATCTGCGCCACCAGGATCACCGAGTTGCGGATGATGATGCCGATCAGCGCCAGCACGCCCAGGATGGCGACGAAGCCCAGCGGCTGGCCGGTGAGCAGCAGGGCCGCCACCACGCCGATCAGGCCGAGCGGGGCCACGCTCACCACCAGGAAGAGCTTCTGGAAACTCTGGAGCTGTATCATCAGCACCGTCGCCATCAGGAAAAGCATCAGGGGCACGACGTCGGCGATCGGCTGCTCGCCCTTGGCGCTCTCCTCGACGGTGCCGCCGACGGCGATGGAGTAGTTGGCCGGCAGCGCGGCCGCGAATTTCGCGACCGCGGGCTTCAGCTGCTCGACGATCGTCGCGGGCTGCAGGTCGCCCACCACACCGGCTTGCAGCGTGATGGTGGGCTGGCGGTCGCGCCGCCAGACAATCGGCTGTTCGAGCTCGAAGGTGATGTCGGCAATGGCGAACAGCGGGATGGGCTGGCCGGTGCGGCCGGCGAGCTGCAGCCCCTGGAAGGTTTCCAGCGCCACGCGCTCGGCGCGCTCGGCGCGGCCCACGACATTGATCAGATAGATGCTGTCGTACATCTGCGTGACCGACGAGCCGCCGACCACGTTGTTCAGCATGGTGGCGATATCCTGCGAACTGATGCCGAGCTGACGGGCGCGGTTCTGGTCAACGCTGATCTTCAGGACCTTCCCGGGCTCGTTCCAGTCGTAGACGATGCCGCCGACATTCGGATTGGCCGCGACCACTCCGGCGAACTCCTGCGTGAGGCGACGCACGGTCTGGATGTCGGGGCCGCCGATCCGGTACTGGATCGGCCGGCCGACCGGTGGTCCGAGGTCGAGCGGATGGACGAAGCCGTCGATGCCGACGAAGTCCTGGCGCAGGATCTTGCGCAGGCGCGCGGCCACCCGGTCGCGCGCCGCTACATCGGTGGTGACGATCACGACCTGGCCGAAGAAGGGATTGCCGAGCTGTTCGTCGAGCGGCAGGTAGAAGCGGACCGCCCCGCGTCCGACATAGGAATTCCAGCGCACGATGTCCCTGTCGCCGGGCAGCGCCTTCTCCAGCCGGTCCATCTGCTTCTTGGTTTCGGCGATCGAGCTGTCCTGCGGAAGGGTCATGTCGACCAGCAACTCGGGCCGGTCGGCGGAGGGAAAGAACTGGTTCTGCACCAGGCCGAGGCCCACGACCGAGAGGGCGAACAGGCATGCCGTCACGCCGATGGTCAGCCACCGCCGGCGCATCGCCAGCACCAGCAGGCGTGAAAACCCGGCCTTCAGCCGTGATGGCTTGGCCTCGTCCTGCTTCACAGCCGTACGCGGCAGCAGGCTGACGCCGAGCAGCGGCGTGAACAGCACCGCCACCACCCAGGACACCAGCAGCGCCGCGGCGATAACGGCGAACAGAGTAAAAGTGTATTCGCCGGCCGAGCTGCCGTTCAGCCCGATCGGCACGAAGCCTGCGACCGTGACCAGCGTGCCGGTGAGCATGGGAAAGGCGGTCGAGGTGTAGGCGAAGGTGGCCGATCTCTCGAGTGAATCGCCCGCCTCGCGCCGCGCCACCATCATCTCGACCGAGATCATGGCGTCGTCGACCAGCAGACCGAGCGCGATGATCAGCGCGCCGAGCGAGATGCGCTGCAGGGTGATGCCGGAATATTCCATGAAGATGAACGTGCCGGCCAGGACCAGCGGGATGGCGACGGCGACGACCAGCCCGGCGCGCAGGCCAAGGCTGAGGAAGCTCACCGCCAGTACGATGATCACGGCCTCGAACAGCGCCTGCGTGAAGCCGCCGACCGCCTCCTCGACCACGGCAGGCTGGTTCGACACGAGGTGGACGCCGACGCCGATCGGCAGATCCGACACGATCTGCCGCATGCGTGTCTTCAGGTCCTCGCCGAACTGGATGACGTTGCCGTTGGCCTTCATGCCGATGGCGATGCCGATCGCCGGCTGGCCGTTGAAGCGGAACATCGGCTGCGGCGGGTCGACATAGCCGCGCGTGACGGTGGCGACGTCGATCAGCCGGAAGAAGCGGTCGTTGACGCGGATATTGACGGCGCGAAGGCTGTCCTCCGAGGTGAACTGGCCCGTCACCCGCAGGCTGACCGTCTCGGCGCCGGCCTGCACGGTGCCCGATGGCGCAATCGCGTTCTGCGCCTGCAGGCTCTGCAGGACGGCCTGCTGGTCGACGCCGAGCCCTGCGATGTGCTGGGTCGAGAAGTTGAGATAGATGACCTCGTCCTGCACGCCCAGCAGCTCGACGCGGCCGGCGCCGGGAATCTTCAGGACCTGGGTCCTCGCCTGCTCGGCATAGTCTCGGAGCTGCCGGAAGGAGAGGCCGTCGGCCGTGAGCGCATAGATGTTGCCGAACACGTCGCCGAACTGGTCGTTGAAGAACGGCCCCTGCACGTTGGTCGGCAGGTCGGGGCGGATATCGTTGATCTTGGCGCGCACGTCGAGCCAAATCGCCTTGATGTCGCGGCCGGGTGTCGTGTCCTTGAGGTTGACGAAGACGGTCGTCTGTCCCGACGTGCTGTAGCTCTTCGTGAAGTCGAGCGTGTTCAGCTCCTGCAGCTTGCGCTCGATGCGGTCGGTGACCTGGTTGGTAATCTCCTCGACCGTGGCGCCGGGCCAGTTCGCCTGCACGATCATCGTCTTGATGGCGAAGGAGGGATCCTCCTCGCGGCCCAGCCGCAGGTAGGAGAAGGCGCCTGCCGCCACGATCGCCAGCATCAGGTACCAGACGAACGAGCGGTGACCGAGCGCCCACTCCGAGAGATTGAACCGGTTCACTTGAGGGCCTCGTTCGGCAGTTTCACAGCCTGTCCGGGCTTCAGGCTGTGGATGCCGGCCGTGACCACGCGCTCGCCGGCGGGCAAGCCCGCGGCGATGGTGATCGTGTCGGCCGTGCGGCTCATGACCGTGACGTCGCGCAGGGCGACGGTGGCGTCGGCGCCGGAGGGTTTCCTCTCGACCACCCACACCCGGGTCTTTCCGTCGGTCTCCAGCAGCGCCGTGGCCGGCAGGTCGATCCGCGGCGATATCGGTTTCTGCAGCGTCACGTACACCGTGACGCCCAGCCGGAAGGCCGGCACAGGATCGTTCAAGGTCAGGTAGACGGTGCGCGTGCGTGTGGTCGGATCGGCCGCCGGATCGACGCCGCGCACGGAAGCCGCCCTCATCGACGTCGCGGGATCGAGCTGCACCATCATCTCGAAGTCGTTGCGGTTGGCCAGGATATCGGCGAGGTCGCTGGTAACGGAGAAAACGGCTTCGCGGATTTCCGGCCGGGCAATGGTGACGATCTTCTGGCCGGGATTGACCACCTGGCCGGGCTCGGCATAGCGGCCGGTGACGACGCCGTCGAAGTCGGCGTGAAGCTGGGTGAAGGAAAGCACGTCCTGTGCCCGGCGCAGTGACGCCTTGGCACGTATTAGGTTGGCGGCGGCGGTGTCGCGGTTCTGCACGATCACGTCGAACTGCGCCTGGGGCGTGATGTTGCGCTCGACCAAAGGCTTCTGGCGCTTCTCCTCGGCCTCGGCGTTGGCATACTGGGCCTCGGCATTGGCAAGCACGGCTTCGGCGTTGCGCACGAGGATGAGCTGCACCGACGGATCAAGCGTGGCGATCTCATCGCCTTTCTTGACGATGGCGCCGACATCGACGAACCGCGCCACCATGCGGCCAAAGACACGGAAGCCGACGTCGGTGCTGTAGCGCGGCTGGATGCTGCCGACGAACGGGCCCAGGGTCTCGGCCTTGTAGCTCTCCGCCTTGACCGAGAGGATGGGCCGGACGGGCGCCGCCGCCTCGGTTTGCCGGTCCTGCCGGCAGGCGCCGAGCAGCGAGAGCAGGGCGATGCCCAGCAGGCCGACACCCTGTCGCCTCATGGCTTGGTCTCCGCCGCGATCTCGACCTTCTGTCCCGGCCGCAGAAGCTGCACGCCGGCGGTGACCACGCGCTGGCCGTTCTCGAGCCCGCTCGTCACGGCGATGACGTCTTGGATGTAGCGGTCGACGATGATCGGCGTCAGCGACACCGTGTTGCTGCTCGGGTCGATCAGCCAGACCGCCGGCGCGCCGTCGATCTCGAACAACGCACCCCAGGGCAGCAGGAAGACCTTGCGTTGCTTCATGGCGCCGACGCCGTTGACGATGGTGCCCAGGTTCATTCCGGGCGGCGTCTGGCGCAGCCCGATCTTGACCGTGATGGTCATCGTGCTGGGATTGATCGCCGGCGAGATTTCGCGCACGTCGCCGAGGGTGGAGACGGCGGGATCGGACACCAGGGAAATAGGGAGGCCCTTGTCCGTGGCGAGGTTGGCCAGCGCCCATTCGTGAACGTTGAACACCGCGTCGCGGGGGCCGTTGCGCGCTACCGCATAGATGGACTGCGCCTGCGCCACGACCTGGCCGGCTTCGGCGCTGCGCGCGGTGACGATGCCGTCGGCGTCGGCGCGCAGCACGGTGTAGGAGAGCTGGTCCTCGGCCGAGCTGAGCTGGGCGCGGGCCTGGTCGAGCTGCGCCTGCGCCGAACGCAGGGCGGCCTCGGCCTGGTCGTGGTCGCGGCGCGTGGTGTTGCCGGTGGCAAGGAGGCTCTTCTGGCGGTCGAAGCTGGCAGTGGCCTGATGGAGCTGGGCTTGCGCCGACTGCATGCCGGCCTTGGCCGACTCGAGTTCGGCCTGCTGTTCGACCGGATCAAGACGGGCCAGCACCTGGTCGCGAACCACGGGATCGCCGACATTCACCAGGCGTTCGCTGATCTTGCCGCTCACTCTGAAGGAAAGCTCGGTCTCGACCTGGGCCGCTATGATGCCGGTGAGGGTGATGGCCGGCGCGAAGTCGACCAGCTCCGCGGTGACCGCCTTGACCCGGGTGAGAGGCCGTTGGGCTGCCGCATCCTGCTTGCAGCCGGCAAGCAGCCCCAGAAAGACGACGCAGACCCAGGGCAAGACCAGCCGGCGCCAATGCAGGAAGTGTGGCGGAATCTGTAGCCCCCCTTTCGGGAATGATAGCAGGTTCCACAATTGAAGCCGAGCGCCGGCGTCTACATAATGACGCCGTGCCTTTGATCAAGCGTCTCACTTTTACCGGTCTCGAATACGCCTTCGCGCCGGAGAAGGCCTACGGCATGTCGCGCGGCGGCGGCTTCCGCCGGCAGGGCGGGCTGATCGAAGTCGAGACCGATGCCGGCGTGCGCGGCATCGGCGAGGCCTTCGGCAACCCTTTCGTGACGCGCGAGTATTTCCGCATGGTCGAGCCGATGTTCGTCGGCAGGAGCGTGTTCGACTTCGATCACGTCGAGGCGCGGGTCCGCAACGCCCTGTATCACCTGGGTGTCGGCAACCAGCTCACCGCCTGCCTGGCCGGCATCAACGTCGCCCTCCACGACGCCATTGCGCGCGGCTTCGGCATCAGGGTCTGCGACCTGATCGGCGGCTGCGGCACGGTGCGCATTCCGGCCTATGCCTCGACCGGCTTCTTTTCCGACGATCCCGACCGGCAACTCAGCCACATGCTGGCCGAGGCGGCGGGTCACCCCTTTGCCGGCGCCAAGATCAAGATCGGCCGAGGCATCAGGAACGACCTCGAGCGGGTACGCCAGGCGCGCGCGGCGCTGGGCCCGGACAAGTTGCTGATCGTCGACATCAACGGCGCCTACACCGCCGACGTGGCGCTGGAATGCGCCCGCGCCATCGCGCCGTTCGACATCCACTGGATCGAGGAACCGCTGCCGCCCGGCGACCTCGCCGGCTACACCGAACTCCGGGTGCGCTCGCCGATCCCTCTCGCGGCCGGCGAGGCGCACCACACGCTGCGCGACTTCCGTGCCCTGATCGAGGGGCGCTGTCTCGACATCGTGCAGCCTTCGATCCCGGCCACCGGCGGCCTCACCGAGGCCCGGCGTATCGCCACCTTGGCCCAGGCCGCCAACCTGCGCGTGGCGCCGCACGTTTGGGGTGGCGCGGTGGGACTGGCGACGGCCTGTCATTTCATCGCCGCGATGCCGGCGTCGCCACATACCGACCATCCGCCTCATCCCGTGATGCTCGAATACGATATGAGCGACAACCGATTGCGCACCGAACTGCTGAAGACTCCGCTCATGCTGGAGGCCGGGCACGTCCTGCTGCCCGACGGGCCGGGCCTTGGCATCGAACTCGATCCCGCCGCCGTCGACCGCTACCGGGTGTGCTGATGGCGGCCGTCAAGGTCGATCCCGCCAAGGTCCGCCCCTTCGCGACCGTCGAGAGCTTCTACAAATGGCTCGGCAAGCACCACGACAAGGCCGATGAGCTCTGGATCAAGATCCACAAGGTGGATTCAGGACTGAAGTCGATCACGCCGAAGGAAGCTATCGATGTCGTGCTCTGCTGGGGCTGGATCGACGGCATCCGCAAGGGGCTCGACGACAGGAGCTACCTGCAGCGCTACTCGCCGCGCGGCGCCAAGAGCGTCTGGAGCCAGATCAACGTCGACAACGTCGCCCGGCTGATCGAGGAAGGCCGGATGACGGCGCATGGGCTGAAGCACGTCGACGCGGCCAAGGCCGACGGGCGCTGGGATCGTGCCTACCGGAGCAAGGGCACGACGATCCCCGCCGACCTGCAGGCCGCCATCGACACCGAGCCCAAGGCCAGGGCAATGCTGGAGAAGTTGAGCGCCCAGAACCGCTTCGCGCTCGTCTTCCGCACCCACAACATGAAGACCGAGGCCGGGCGCAAGAAGAAGATTGCGGCCTTCGTGGCGATGCTGAAGCGCGGCGAGACGATCTACCCGCAACGCAAGAAATGAGCGGCGGGCCCGGGGCGTGCATCGCTTGTGAAGGGTGCCGGACAATCCACCGATGTGCAAAAAAACGCAGGCAGACCTCCCCGTAGAAGCGCAGCCGGCCGGGCCGTGGAGGAGTAGACTCCACTCAACCATAATGGGGGAACTGACATGCCGATGACCAAACGTCTCTATGCCGAGTTCCTGGGGACCGCGTGGCTCGTGCTGGGCGGCTGCGGCAGCGCCGTGCTGGCCGCCGCCTTTCCCCAGCTCGGCATCGGCTTCGCCGGCGTGGCGCTGGCCTTCGGCCTCACCGTGCTGACGATGGTCTATGCCGTGGGCCCGGTGTCGGGTGGTCATTTCAATCCGGCGGTGACCGTCGGCCTTGCCGTCGCGGGCCGCTTTCCCAAGGGCGAAATCCTGCACTATGTGGTGGCGCAGGTGCTGGGCGGCATTGCGGGGGCGGCGATCCTCTATGTCATCGCCACGGGCAAGGCCGGTGCCGATATCGGTGGCTTTGCGACCAACGGCTACGACGCCCAGTCCCCCGGCAAGTATGGCCTGGTGTCGGCGCTCGTGATCGAGATCGTCATGACCTTCGGCTTCGTCACCATCATCCTGGGCGCCACCGACAAGCGGGCGCATCCCGCCGCCGCCGGCCTCGCGATCGGCCTCGCATTGACCTTGATCCATCTTGTCACAATTCCCGTCACCAATACGTCGGTGAACCCGGCACGCAGCACGGCGCCGGCGCTGTTCGTGGGAGGTGCCGCGCTGTCGCAGCTCTGGCTGTTCTGGGTGGCGCCTCTGCTGGGCGGCGCGATTGCCGGCCTCGCCTATGGAATGCTTCGCCGCGACGACTGACGGCCCCCGCCGGACGATGTAAGGTGGAGAATGCCGAAGCTGCTCTGGAGGATCGAACAATGACCATCACCAAGTATCTCGTTCTCGCCGCCGTTGCTTCGGCACTGCCGGCTGCCGCGATGGCACAGGACGCCGAGGTCAAGTTCTGGCTCAAGGGAGCGCCCAACAATATCCAGGGCTGCATCGCGGCCGATCCCTCCTTCACCCGCGAGCAGACGTTTCTGCTCAAGAACGGCCAAGCCGAGGTCAAGTCGGCGGGCGGCATCAACGTCAAACTGAAGATGGGACGGGACGGCGTCTATCACGGCGACTTCGATCTCGGGCGACTGAACCTCAACGTCGTGGCCGACATCCATTCCACACCCAGGACCCTGACCGTCACCACCCGTGACCAGGGCTGCAAATGGTCGGCGATCAAGTCCTAGGCTGCAAGTTGGGGCAGCAGGTCGGTATCTGCTGCGGGCTGAAGCCAGGATGAACCGCCGGCGCCTGCTGGGCGGACTGGGTGCGGGCGCAGCGACCGGCCTGCTCGGGGGCTGCAATGCGCCGGAACGGCTCGCGTCGCTTCCGGTGCGGCTTCAGGGCCAGGCAACTTTTTATGGCATGCCGGCGGGAACGCGGATTTTGCTCGAGGGGGCGGACGACGCGCTGCTCAGCCGCGTGGTCTCCGACGCGCTGGACCGCGAGCTGGCCTACGCCGCGCGCGAGGGCCGGAGCAATGTCGGTCCCGCCGATTACCTTGCCATCTCCGGCGGCGGCGCGAGCGGCGCCTACGGCGCCGGCCTGCTCGTGGCCTGGAGCGAACTCGGTACGCGACCGGAATTCAAGGTCGTCACCGGTGTCAGCACCGGGGCGCTGACCGCGCCCTTCGCGTTTCTGGGCGAACGCTACGACCGGCAGCTCGAGCATTTCTATACCGACATCAGCACGTCCGACATCATGGTGCCGCGCGGGCTTCTCGTCGGTCTGATCAGCGACTCGTTCTACGATTCGGCGCCGCTGCTGCAGACCATCCGCAACGTGCTCACGCCGGAGTTCGTCGCGGCGATTGCCAGCGAGTACAGCGACAAGGGCCGCCTGCTGGTCGTCGCGACGACCAACCTCGACGTTCCGGTGGGTATTCTGTGGAACATGGGCGGCATTGCCGCCAGCGGCCATCCGCGCCGCGCCGAGCTGATGGCCAGGATCCTGCTGGCCTCGGCCTCGATCCCCGGAGTGTTCCCGCCGGTGATGATCGATCTCGAGGCGGCGGGTGAGCGTTTCCAGGAGATGAACGTCGATGGCGGGACGGTTGCCCAGGTCGTGCTCTATCCGCCGTCGATCTCGCCGGTCGGCCTGCTGCTAAAAGATCGCCGCAGACAGGCGTTCCTGGACCGGCCGCGCCGCCTCTACGTGATTCGCAATTCGCGCCCCGGCAGTGATTTCGAGACGGTCGACCGCTCTACGCTCAAGATCGTCGAGCGGGCGGTGGCGACGCTGATCAGCATGCAGGGCCTGGGTGACCTCTATCAGCTTTACCTGCTCGCCCAGCGCGATGGCATCGATTACAATGTCTCCTTCATTCCGCAAAGCTTTTCCGGGAAGCCGCGCGAGCCGTTCGATCAGGCGTACATGAGAAGCCTGTACCAGGTCGGGCGCGAAACGATGTTGAAGGGCGTGCCATGGCAGAAGTACCCGCCCGGCTACAATCCGATTCCGATCAACCGGCGGACGCCGGCATGACGACCCGCTAGAGACGCGCGGACGGGACAACGACCGACATGACGCCGTCCAGGCTGTCCATTCCCTTCAGCCTCACGATCCTGACGCTGATGGCGCTGGTCCTGGCACCGCTGAGTTCGGCGCTGCTTTGGCTGGGCTGGCGTTCGGTCGACACGCTGGAGCAACGCAGTGCCGACCAGCGCGTGGCGGAGCTGGAGAAGGCGGTCGAGCAGTTCCTGACCGAGGGCCTGCGGGTGGTGATCTATGTCGGCCTGACCCTGGCCGATTCACCGAGTTTTTCTGCCCACGAAGGACCTGCCGCCGACGGCGAACGCCGCCGCCAGCTTGTCGCCATGCTGGGACGGCATCCCGCCGTGGCCGCCGCCTTCGTCGGCTATGCCGATGGGCGCTTCATCTTTGCCGGCCATCCCGAGGCTTTTTCGCCCGCCGAGCGGTCCGATTTCGATGCGACGCGCGATTCGATCGTCATGCGCGTGGTCGATGGCGCGGGTCCGGCACGCCGGCAAAGCACATGGCTTCAGGCGCCCGACGGAACCCGAAGCGGCGAGCGCAGCCAGCCGACCAACTACGATCCGCGAGCCCGGCCCTGGTACATCGGGGCCGAGAAGGCCGGCGGTCCGGCACTCACCGCGCCCTACCGCTTTGCCTGGTCGAAGCATGCCGGCATCTCGGCCGGTGTGCCGCTGCTGGGCGGCGGCGGCGTGATCGGCTTCGACTACACGCTGGAAACGCTGTCGCAACTGATCACCTCCTACAAGATCACGCCCAACGCGATCATCATGGTCAGCCATGGCCAGGGAGCGGTCGAAGTCGAGTCTGAAGGCTGCGTCGGTGGCCTTCCCAATTGTCTCGCCAACGATGCCGGTGTCCGTGCGGCATTGAAGCGCGTGATCCACGAGGCCATCGAAAAGGAGCAGACGGTCGACCGCCGGACTCTCATCGGCGATCTGCTCTACCGCATCGTCGTGCGGCGCGTTCCGGAGGCGCTGGGGCAGAGCTTCGTGGTGGCCGCCGCGGTGCCTGTCGCCGAGCTTGCCGCCAACTCGCGCACCCTGCTGGAGCGCGCGGCTGGCGCCGCTGCCATCGCTGTCGCCTTCGCCATCATGGGTGCACTGGCCGCCTCGCTGCTGGTGTCGCGGTCGATGTCGCGCATCGCCGCCAAGACCGAGCGGATCCGCAATCTCGACTTCTCCGATCGGGTGCCCGTGACGAGCCGCATCAGCGAGATCGTCCGGCTGTCCGATGCGGTCGAGCGGATGCGCGAGGGTCTCGAAGTGTTCGGCCGCTACGTCTCGAAGGACCTGGTTCACCAGATCATGCGCTCGCCGCAGAGCACCGGCGTCGGCGGCACGCGACGCGAAGTCACGGTGATGTTCACCGACATCGAGGGCTTCTCCCTGATCAGCGAGACGATGGAGCCGGAACTCCTGACCCGCCGGCTGTCGCGCTACTTCGACGCGCTGGGCTCGGCGATATCGGCCAACCGCGGCACCATCGACAAGTACATCGGCGACAGCATCATGGCGTTCTGGAACGCCCCCGAGCCGGATCCCGACCACATCGCCAACGCCTGCCGGGCGGCCCTGCAGGCCGCCGCTGCCGGCCGCCGGCTCTCGACGAAGTGGCGGCAGCGCGGCTGGCCGGGCTTTCGCACCCGGTTCGGCCTGCATACCGGTCCGGCGGTGGTCGGCAATGTCGGCGCACACGAGCGCATCAACTACACGCTGGTCGGCGCCGTGGCGAACCAGGCGTCGCGGCTCGAAGGGCTGAACAAGGTCTATGGCACGGAACTTCTGGCGAGCGGCGAGGTGGCCGATGCCACCGCCGGCCGCTTCGTCTGGCGCCATATCGACCGCGTCGTCGCGGTGGGGACAACCGAGGCGCATGACATTCACGAACCGTTGGGCGAGATCGACGTCGCCCAGGAGCACGCCGAAATGCTCGCCCAGTGGAAGGCCGGCCGCGAGGCCTATGCGGACGGTGAGTTCGGAACGGCGATCGTCTGTTTCAACGCCGTGGCCGCCCTGCGGCCGGGCGATGGACCGAGCCGCGTCTTCGTCGCGCGCTGCACCAAGTTCCTCCGCGAGGGCACGCCCGACGGATGGGACGGCACCTGGCACCTCGACAGGAAGTAACTCAGCCCGCGCGCATCAGCGCCTGCACATGGGCGACGACGGAGCGGGCCAGCGCGTCGAGGTCGTAGCCGCCCTCGAGGGCCGAGACGAGGCGGCCCTTGGCGTGGCGATCGGCGATGGCCAGCAACTCCTCGGTCAGCCAGACGAAATCGGCGGTCTCGACATTCAGTCCCGCCAGCGGATCGTCGCGATGGGCGTCGAAGCCCGCCGAGACGATGACAAGCTGCGGCGCGAAAGCGTCGAGCGCCGGCAGGATGCGCTCGCTCCAGGCAGCGCGGAACTCGGTGCTGCCGCTGCCGGCGGCGAGCGGCACGTTCACCACGTTGCCGGCGAGGCCGCGCTCGCGCGGCGACCCGGTGCCGGGGTAGAGCGGCGACTGGTGCGTGGAGGCATAGAACAGCCGTGGATCGGGCGCGACGACAGCCTGGGTGCCTTGTCCGTGATGGACGTCGAAGTCGATGATGGCCACGCGTTCCAGGCCGTAGGCGGTCTGGGCATGAAGCGCGCCCACCGCGACGCTGTTGAAGAGGCAGAAGCCGCCGGGAACGCTCGGCAGGGCATGATGCCCGGGCGGGCGGACCGCGGCGAAGACCGTGCGCACCTTGCCGGTCATGACGGCATCGACGCCGGCCACCACCGCACCGGCGGCATGCTGTGCCGCCTCGGCGCTGCGCGTGCTCATCACGGTGTCGCCGTCGATCTGGGCGAGTTCGCCGGCAGGCGGGCGGATTCCCAGGATCGCCTCGACATAGTCCGCCGGATGGACCCGGGTGAGCTGCTCCAGGGTCGCGGCCGGCGCGATCAGCCGGGGAAGGCCGGCGAAGGCGGGCTCATCGAGCGCCGCGAGGACAGCCCGCAGCCGGTCGGGCCGCTCGGGGTGATGCGGGCCGGTGTCGTGTTCGAGGAATGACGGGTGGCTGATGAGGAGCGACGTCATATCTTTCCTCTAGCGCGCCGCGCGCATCAGGGATAGGGCGTCCGATCCATCGCTTGAGCCGCCGTGCGGTGCGGCGATAAGATGCCGGCTTCCTTGGGGGATTTCAGTAAATGCTGCGTTCGATTGTCGTTGCCGTGCTCTCGCTGTTTGCCGGCAGCGCGCTGGCCGTGGACACCACGTTCCTGCTGGTCAATTCGACGGCCTATCCGATCAGCGAGATGTCGATCTCACAGACCGACATGGGGATGTGGAGCCCCAACCTGCTCCGCCCGCCCGCTATCAAGGCGGGCGAGTCGCGGCAGATCGTGATTCCCGCCTCGCAACTGGTCTGTCAGGTGGACATCAAGCTGGGCTTTGCCGACGGCGGCGCGCCGGCGGTCTGGCAGTACCTGAACCTCTGCAATCTCAGGAAGCTCCAGGTCTTCTACGACCGTGCCAGCGGCATCACGACCGCCAGATACAACGAGTGATCAGACCACGACCGAATTCAGGGCGTGGGCCATCGCCGTCTTCAGCATCTCGGGATTGAACGGCTTGGTGATGATGAAGGCGGGCTCCAGGCCATGTCCGGTCAGCAGCCGCTCGGGGAAGCCGGTCACGAAGATGACGGGCGCCGACACCGCCTTCAGGATCTCGCGCACGGCGGCGATGCCGCTGTCGCCGTCCCTGAGCTGGATGTCGGCCAGCACCAGATGTGGCAGATGCTTCTTGGCGAGGTCGATGGCGGCCTTCTCGGTGGGGGCGATGCCCACGACCTGATGGCCGGCGTTGCGGACGATCTTGGCGACGTCGAGGGCGATCACGGCTTCGTCCTCGATGACCAGCACGCGCACCGAGGCGACCCGCTCCAGTTCGTCGCGCGCGCCCTTCAGGTCGGCCTCCGCCTCGTCGATGCTGATTCCCAGGATGTCTGCGACCTCACGGATCGAAAAGCCTTCGAGGACGGTGAGCAGGAGGACCTGCCGTTGCCGCTGCGGAATGTCCGTGAGGTGCGTCTTGAGGCGCGCGGGCGCATCGGTCGCCTCGGCTGGAGCCTCCGGCTCGAGGGCGTTGAACGGCAGTTGAAGCTTGTGGAAGATGGTGAAGATGTCGGCTGCCGTCGTGGCCTTGGAGCCCAGGAGTTCCGGCTGCTGCAGCAGGACCTCGACACACATCCGGACCCATTGGTCGCCAAGCGGCTGACTGCCCGTCAGCGCGCGCGCATAACGGCGCAGATACGGCAGCGTCGCGGCCGCTTCCTCTCTCAATCCGTTCATGTCTGTCCTTTCACCGGTCGCGGCAGTGCCATCATACGCTGTTCAGCCTCTATCGGCGTCGGACGACATGGGCAACGGTGCTGACGAGGAAAAGCACGAGGAAGATGAAGAAGCAGATCTGCGCGAAGCCGGCGGCGGTCGAGGCGATGCCGCCAAAGCCGAACACGGCGGCGACCAGCGCGATGACCAAGAATGTAAGTGCCCAGTTCAGCATGCCGACTTCTCCCACCGGATGTGGCTAACGAAACGCCTCGATCGCGGGAAGGTTCCCTCGACCGGCCTGGAAAGACGGGCCCGCGCAGGCTGGCCCTTTCGGGTCGGGCGACCGCTTCAGCGAGGTTGCGTGATCGTGCAGAAACCGGATCGGCGCCGAATGGGCGGCCAAATGGGCGATTGTTTGCAGCCGCGCGGCAACCAAGCGGCTCGGGCCGTGTTCTTCCTCCATGCCAGTGAATTCAGATCATTCCGTCGCGACCAGCCCCGCCCGGCGCGGCGGGCGGCCGTTCGACGATTGGCTGCAGAGGCAGCTTCACGAGATGTACGACTCCATCGCCCTGGAGCCGTTGCCCGGCGATCTTGCACGCCTGATCGGCAAGCCCTCGGGGTCCGATACGAGCCGGCCCGCAGCGAACCAGAACGGGGCCACGGAGCCTGCATCGCAATAGCCGCGTGTCGGGAACCGGTGGGCAACGTCTGCGTTGAGCCTGCACAGTTCATTCGGGAGGCTTTCATGTCGGCACTCAAGTTCATGGCGCTCGCGGCCATTCTGTTCGGCGCGACCGCCTGCGGCGATACCTGGGGCCAGCGCGCCGTCACCGGCGGCGCTATCGGCGCCGGCAGCGGTGCCGTGATTGGCAGCGCGACGGGCGTTGGCGTCCTGCCGGGCGCGCTGATCGGCGGCGCGGTCGGCGCTGGCGTCGGCGCGGCGACCACACCGGAACGCTGATCCAGACCAAGGTCGGGAAGGCGCTGCGCTGCCGGAAGGCGGCCAGCGCCTTTTCCTTGCTCAAATCACATGACCATCCAGTTCCCCAACCAAAGCCGCTACTACGATGCTGCCTTGCACGCCGTGGGCTTCTGGGGGCACGACGGCGCAATGGAAGCGCCGTTCTTCGTCGATGAAGAAGCGCTGAAGCAGATCCAGCCCGGAACGGGCGTCGATGAAGCGGGCTTGCTGAATGCCTTCGACCTGAACCGCGAGCGGATTCACGTGGCCGCGGCCAAATTGTACGACCGGGGGCGCAAGGGCTCGTACGACCTGCGGTCCTCCGACTTCTAGCCCAGAAACCAGTCGAGGATCGCGGCATTCTCGTCGCGCGGATAGGTGTGCGAGAGATCGGCGATCTCGCGATAGATCACCGCGGCGCCAGCCTCCGCAAGCACGCGCTCGGCCTCCCGGGCCATGCCGGGCGGGAACATCCAGTCCCGCGCGCCATGCACGACATGGATCGGCAATCCGCGCACCCGATCTGTGCCGGCGAAGCTCATCATCATCGGATGGAAGGCCGCGGCCACGGGCGCGAGGTGCGTGAAGCGGCACTTGTCGCCCAGACCCAGCACATAGGAAAAGGTGCCGCCGTCACTCATGCCGGTGAGGAGCCGGCGCGACGGATCGACGTTCCATTGGCCCGCGACCTCCGCGACCATGCGATCGATGTTCGGCCCGTCGACGTCGGGCTCCATCAGCGACCAGGTCGAGCCGCGCGCCGTCGGTGCGATCACGATCACGCCGCGGGTGCGTGCCTCCCGCACCCAGCTCCACAGAAAACCGCCGCCATTGCCGCTGCCGCCGTGCAGCGCGACCACGAGCGGCATGGGCTGGGCGGGGTCGTAGGTTTCCGGCACATAGAGCGAGAAGGCGCCGCGTGTGCCGGCGGGGCCACCGACATGCATCACACCCACTCCGTCGCGCGTCGCGTCGAGCCCGGCCAGCCGATCGGTGAGCGCGGTATCGCCGCGCACGGCGGGCTCGAGGAAAAATTGACTGACGGACTTCAGATGCGCCGCCATCGGGTAGAGCGCTTCGGCGGCGCGCGCGTAGGTGCGCAAAGCCCGGTAGGCCGCGACGATGGGCTGTGGTGCCTCGGGGGCCGCAAGAAGCTCCGTGATGCCCTGGGCAGCCACGCCGGCCGCGCGCTCCAGGCAATCGCGCACCGGCGCCAGCCGCTCCGGCCAGTCGGTCGCACGTGAGGCTGCGAGGGCGGCATCGACCTCTTCGTAGCGGCCCGCGACGGCCTCGATCAGCCGGGACAGCGTGTCGGGCGAGAGATGGCGGGCGGCGAATTCCAGCGCATAAAGCGCCCGCAGGGTCGCGGGCACCAGGTTGGTGATGGCGTCGATGGCCGGTTCGTTCGCCGTGTCCGCCATCGCCAGGCCTCCCTCAATCCTTCAGCGCGACCGCTTCCAGCGCCGGCCGGCCGCGGATCATGTCGGACGCCTTCTCGGCGATCATCAGCACCGAGGCGGTGAGGTTGGCCGAGGGCATGGTCGGCATGATCGAGGCGTCGACCACGCGCAATCCCTCGAGACCGCGGACGCGGAGCTGGTCGTCGACGACCGCGGTCGGGTCGTTGTCCGGCGCCATGCGGCAGGAGCCCATGAGATGGAAGGTCGTCGTGCCGCGCTGCTTGGCGGCGGTGAGGAGATCGTCGTCGGACTGCTTCTCGGCGCCGGGGAATTCCTCGCGGTCGTAGTATTTGCTGAGCGGCTGCGAGCCCAGCAGGCGGCGGGCGAGCTTCATGCCGGCCAGCAGCACGCGGCGGTCGCTCTCGGCGGCCAGGTAATTCGGCTGGATGACCGGCGCCTCGAACGGATCGGCCGAGCGGGCGCGGACATAGCCTGTGCTGTCGGGCCGCTGCTGCCAGGAGGCGATGGTCATGCCGGGGAAGTCGTCGAGTGTCGACTGCACGCCCTCCTTGTAGCTGGCCGGCGTAAACGTGAGCTGCAGGTCGTAATTGTCGACGCGCTCGTCCGATTTCCAGAACACGTAGATGAGCGTCGGGTTGAGCGCCAGCAGGCCCTTGCGGGTCGCGGCATACTTCAGCACCTCGCCCACCAGCCGGAGCCCATGCGAGCGCTCGTTGATGCTCATGGCGCCCTTTACGCGGGCGACGAAGCGCGGCGCATAGTGGTCGCGCAGGTTCTCGCCGACGCCCGGCAGCTCGTGCTTCACCGGGATGCCGAGCGATTTCAGCAGCGGTGCCGGTCCGATGCCGGAGACCTGCAGGAGTTGCGGCGAGTTCACCGTGCCGCCACACAGGATCACTTCCTTGGTGGCGCGCACTTCCATCGGCCTGCCGCCGCGGCCGCCTTTGCGGTAGCGCACGCCTGTCGCGCGCTTGCCCTCGAGCACGATCTCCGTCGCTTGCGCGTGCGTCCGCACGGTGAGGTTCGGCCGCTTCATGGCGGGATGCAGGAAGGCGCGCGCGGCACTCACGCGACGGCCGTTCCGGATCACGCGCTGCACGTAGCTGACGCCGGCCTGCATCGTGCCGTTGTAGTCGCGGTTGCGCGGAATCCCCATCTGCACCGCGCCCTCGATGAAGGCCTCGCACAGGGGATCGCGCCAATCGAGGTCGGTGATCGGCAGCTTGCCCTCGTGGCCGCGGAAGGTCTCGTCCACGGCATCGGGCACGTCGGCGATGCGTTGTTCGGTGCGCCTGAAATAGGGAAGCACGTCGGCATAGCCCCAGCCGCGGTTGCCGCGCTGCGCCCAGCCGTCGAAGTCCATCCGCTGGCCACGATTGTAGATGTGGCCATTGATCGAGCTCGAGCCGCCCAGCGTCTTGCCGCGCGGCGCCGCGATGCGCCGGCCGCCGGTCCATTCGCTGGGCTCGGAGGTGTAGAGCCAGTTCACCCTGGGATTGACCAGTGTGTACATGAAACCGGCGGGGATATGGATGAAGGGATGCCAGTCCGACGGCCCGGCTTCCAGGACGCAGACGGTGACGTTCGGATCCTCGCTCAACCGGTTGGCAAGCACACTGCCGGCCGATCCGGCGCCCACGATCACATAGTCGAAACTGTCCATGCCTGCGCCTTCTCCCGTCCTCGCCGGTTCTAACGCGGTGGCTTGGGCAGGAAGCAATGCTCCATGCCGGGGAACCGCCGCGCTCGGACCTCCTGGGCGTAGACCTGTGCCGCTGCGGAGATCTGGTCGCCGAGTTCGGCGTAGCGCTTGACGAAGCGCGGCGTGAAGTCGCTGAACAGTCCGAACACATCCTCCGACACCAGGATCTGGCCGTCGCAGGCAGGCGAAGCGCCGATGCCGATGGTTGGCACCGGCAGGCCTGCCGTGATGGAAGCGGCCACCGGCTCGAGCGTGCCTTCAAGGACGACGGCGAAGGCGCCGGCGGCCGCCACCGCCTCGGCGTCGCGTCGCACTTGCTGCGCCTCCTCGTCGGAGCGGCCGGTCGCCTTGAAGCCGCCGGCGACATTCACCGCCTGCGGCATCAGCCCGACGTGGCCGCAGACCGGGATGCCGCGCTGGGTCAGGAAGTGCACGGTCGCGGCCATCTCGGCACCACCCTCCAGCTTCACGCCGCTGGCGCCGGTTTCGGCCATGACGCGCGCGGCCGAGCGGAAGGCCTGCTCGGCGCTCGCCTGATAGCTGCCAAAGGGCAGGTCGACGATCACGCAGGCGCGCTCGCTGCCCCGCATCACCGCCGCCCCGTGCGCGATCATCATGTCGAGCGTCACGGGCAAGGTGCTGTCGAAGCCGTAGAGCACCATGCCGAGCGAATCGCCGACCAGCAGGAGGTCGACATGGGGATCCAGGCGCTGTGCCATCGGCGTGGTGTAGGCGGTCAGGCAGACGAGGGGTTCCGCGCCCTTGCGGCTGCGGATCTGGGGAGTGCTCGTGCGTTTGATGCGGGCGACGGTGCTCATTGTCCTGAAGGCGGTGAGAGGTGGCGTGCGTCATGCTAGATCACGGTGTGTCGTGAAGCCAGATGGAGTGCCGACAGGGTGAGTGCGATGAACACGCCGACTCCGCTCAAGCTGCTGCTTTCTGATCATGCACATCGCGCCTGGGGGCCGCGCATCGCAGCCGCCGTTCCGTCAGGCGGCCTCGCCTTCGGGACGGCAGAGGAAGCGGTCGCGGAGGGCGGTCCCTGCGACGCCGATTTCGGTCGAAGTCTTCCTTGGTGAGATCGTCGACGCCGCGAAGGGTGGCGAGGCCAGCGTTGTTCACCCGCGCATGATCTCTCTCCTTCAGGCTGCAGGTTGATGCCCACAGGTTGACGCCCCGGAGCCGCGCCGCCAACCTAGACGCACAGAGGGGAACACACAGCACATGCAGATCGGCGTCATCGGCCTCGGGCGAATGGGCGGCA
>JAUXRT010000606.1 GCA_030681635.1 Reyranella sp. | reverse complement strand
AGCGCCTTGGCGTGCTTGATGATGCCGCCGATGTAGTAGAGCGCCGTCTCCGACAGGTCGGCATAGCCCGAACCGGCGAACAGCGGCTTGCCGTCCTTCCAGATCGACTGGTGGCAATGCATGCCCGAGCCGTTGTCGCCGTAGAGCGGCTTCGGCATGAAGGTCAGCGACTTGCCGTAGCTGTGGGCGACGTTGTGCAGCGTGTACTTGTACTTCTGCACGTTGTCGGCGGTCTTCAAGAGGGTGTCGAAGCGGAAGCCGAGTTCGTTCTGCGCCGGCGCCACCTCGTGATGGTGGATTTCCATGACGATGCCCATGTCGGTGCAGACCGACATCATCTCGGCGCGCAGGTCGTTATGCGTGTCGACCGGCTGGACAGGAAAGTAGCCGCCCTTGACCCCGGGACGGTGGGCAAGGTTGCCGCCCTCGACGACAGCGCCGGTGTTCCACGGCGATTCGTTCGAGGAGATCGAGTAGAAGCTGCCCTGCATCTGGACGTCGTAGCGGACGTCGTCGAACACGAAGAACTCGAGTTCCGGGCCGAACACGGCGGTGTCGCCGATGCCGGACGACTTCATGAAGGCTTCGGCGCGCTTGGCGGTCGAGCGCGGGCAGCGGGCGTAGAGCTGGCCGGTCGAGGGTTCGACGACGTCGCAGGTCACGACCAGCGTGGTCTGGGCTGCGAAGGGATCGAGCACGGCAGTCGAGGGATCCGGCATCAGGATCATGTCGGACTCGTTGATGGCCTTCCAGCCGGCGATCGACGAACCGTCGAACATCACGCCGTCGGTGAAGGTGTCTTCATCGGTGGCCGAGGCCATGCGGGCGGTATGCTGCCACTTGCCACGCGGGTCGGTGAAGCGGAAGTCGACGAACTTGACGTCTTTTTCCTTCATCAAAGCGAGAACTTGTTTGGCGTCCATTTGTCGTACATCCCTCTCTTGTAGTTAACAGTACTCAACGCCCAGCGGCGTTGCTCATACGGCTGCGTCCCCGCGTTCGCCAGTACGAATCCGGATCGCGTCGTCGATGCTCGACACGAAAATCTTGCCGTCGCCGATGCGGCCGGTATGCGCCGAACTGCGGATCGCCTCGACGGCCTTCTCGACCATCTCGTCCTCGATGATCAGCTCGAGTTTCACCTTGGGCAGGAAGTCGACGACGTATTCGGCGCCACGGTAGAGCTCGGTGTGTCCCTTCTGGCGTCCAAAGCCCTTGGCCTCGAGAACGGTGATACCCTTCAGCCCGATCTGATTGAGGGCGTCCTTCACCTCGTCGAGCTTGAAGGGCTTGATGATCGCCTCGATCTTCTTCATTTGGTTGAGCCACTCCGCAGACAAACGCCGGTGCCGCCGGTCGGGGCGACCCGTATTGGACAGGTTCAAGCATTTTCCATGCCAAAGTTACCCACAGGCATTGTCGCGCAAAGCGGAGGATCTGGTCGTGAACGGGGCTATTCGTTCAATATATGGGCAAATAATTGCCTAGTTTTTGATCTGGGACAGGTTTCTCCATGAAGTCCGCTAATTCGCTGATGTCTGGCCTCGGGACCACGGTTTTCGAGGTGATGTCGGCTCTGGCCCGCGAACACCAGTCCGTGAATCTCGGTCAGGGGTTTCCCGACGACAAGGGACCACAGGAGGTTCGGGCGGCGGCAGCCGACTACCTGATGAACGGCCACAACCAGTACCCGCCCATGATGGGCATTCCGGAATTGCGCCAGGCGGTGGCAGAGCACGCGAAGCGCTTCCAGGGACTGGATATCGATTGGCAATCCGAGGTGCTCGTGACCTCCGGAGCAACCGAGGCGCTGGGCGACTGCCTGTTCGGCTTGATCGAACCGGGCGACGAGGTCGTGCTGATCGAGCCGCTCTACGACTCGTATCTGCCGATGGTGCGGCGGGCAGGGGGCATTCCGAAGCTGGTGCGCCTCGAGCCGCCGACGTGGAGCCTGCCGCGCGAGGAGCTGGCCGCGGCTTTCAGCGACCGTACCAAGCTCATCCTGTTCAACACGCCCATGAACCCGTGTTCGAAGGTCTTCGATCGCGATGAACTCGATTTCATCGCCGGCCTGTGTCTCAAGCACGACGCCTATGCCGTCTGCGATGAAGTCTACGAGCACATCATCTTCGACGACCGGCGTCACGTCTCGATCATGACCTTGCCGGACATGCGCGCGCGGACCGTCCGCATCGGTTCGGCCGGCAAGGGCTTCAGCCTGACGGGTTGGAAAGTCGGCTATATCACCGCGGCGGCCGAGCTCATGAAGACGATCGCGAAGACGCACCAGTTCATGACCTTCACCACGCCGCCCAACCTGCAATGGGGGGCAGCGACCGGCCTGCGTCTGGCCGACGATTATTACTCGACCCTGGCGTCCGACATGCAGCGCAAGCGCGACCGGCTGGCCATCGCTCTGGCCGAGATCGGTTTCGATGTCCTGCCGGCGCACGGCACCTATTTCGTGACGACGGACTTCCGGCCGCTCGGCTTCAACGGCACGGACGACGATTTCTGCCGCCACATCACCGTTGAGGCCGGGGTAACGGCAGTGCCGGTCAGCGCGTTTTACGACGAGCCTGTGCGGGCGCCCCGGCATTTCGCCCGCTTCTGCTTCTGCAAGCACGACGCGACCCTGGACAGCGCGATCGAGCGGCTGGGCCGCCATTTCCGGAAATGAACACCGGGGGTGACGGGGCGGCGGTTTTCGTTACAAATTTCCTGCCGACCGGGTTTCACAGGGCGTATACTGTAACCATAGCGGTGGATGGTCTCGGCCGTTATTAGCGAAACGAACAGAAAATGGACGTTCATGTCGAACCTGCAGTCGGCGTGAGATCGGGCGAATCTGCATTGTCTCCTCGAGCATCCACCAACCCTCCGTCCCGGATCGATGGCCGCCGCCTGCGCAGCGAGCGGACCAAGCAATTGATCATGGAGGCTTTTCTGGCCCTCCTGAACGAGAGCGCGACGATGCCGACCGCCGCGCAGATCGCCGAGCGCGCGGGTTATTCGGTTCGTTCCATCTTCGAGCGCTTTCCCGACCTCAATGCCCTGCGCGTGGCGACGGTCGACTACTCCCTGGCACAGGCTGCGGCCCTGGCGCCGCCGCGCCATGTCGACGGTGACCGGCCGACCAGGATCAGGTCGCATGTGGAGACGCGGGCGGGCACCTGCGAGCGCGGCATTTCGATATGGCGCGTGTTTCTCTTTACCGTGGAGGAGTCGAAGGAGCTCAAGCTTCGTCTGAGCATTGCGCGGCAGCGGACCATCGACCGGTTCGAGATCATGTACCGGCCCGAGCTTGCGACGCTCGGGGAGGCCGAGCGCAAATACATGCTGATCACGCTCGAAGCTCTTACCGACATGGAAAGCTGGGCGCGGATGCGCGAGATGTACGGGATGTCCTTCGAGGAAGGCTGCGCGGTGTGGATTCACGCCATCGACCGCATGCTTCCGCTGGCGCCGCCAGGAAAATGACAAGATGTCCGCCACCGAACCAGCCCTGATCGAGGCAATCTTGGCTAAAGACTCCTCATCCAGGTCCGCTCGAATTGATGGCCGCCGCCTGCGCAGTGAGCGAACCAGGCAGCTGATCATCGAAGCCTACCTCGCCCTGGCTGCAGAGGAATCGCCCGTGTTGCCGACCGCCGCCAGGGTCGCGGATCGGGCCGGCTATTCCGTGCGCTCGGTCTTCGAACGATTTCCCGATCTTCACAGCCTGCAGATCGCCGCTGCGGACTACGCCATCACCCAGGTGGTGGCGATGGCGGCGTCCCGCGATATCGGCGGTGGCCGCCTGGAGCGGATCAAGTCGCACGTCAGTACGCGCGCGCGGACCTCCGAGCGCTGGCTGCCGCTGTGGCGCGCGCTCATCGCGAACCAGGGCAGTTCGAAGGAACTCAAGGCCCGCGCTCAAGCGATGCGTGAGCGGGTCCTTTCGTTGATGGAGCATATATATGCCCCGGAGCTGTCGGCGCT
Organism: Reyranella sp.; assembly: GCA_030681635.1. Taxonomy (GTDB): domain Bacteria; phylum Pseudomonadota; class Alphaproteobacteria; order Reyranellales; family Reyranellaceae; genus Reyranella. The sequence goes on along the minus strand of JAUXRT010000606.1, from coordinate 1,034 downwards.
GTCGGATGTGGCACGGCGGCATACGCTGATTGCGCTCGAAGCCATCGTCGACGTCGAGAGTTGGGCGAGGATGCGGGAGTATTTTGGCCTCTCCAACGAGGAGGCCATTGCCGCTTGGATACAGGCCATCGACCGCCTGCTGCCGCCGACGCCGCCGGCATGAGCGCTCGGGCCTGGGTCGGCGCCGAGCTGCAATCGTTACAATTCGCAATAGGGCTGCGACAGGAGTAGTCTCTACGCTTGTTCTCTTGCGAGTTGATCTCGGCGAGCGAATGGCATTGTCCTCCACACCACCTCCTGGACCAGCCCGGGTCGACGGCCGCCGCCTGCGCAGCGTGCGGACGCGGCAGCTGGTCATCGAGGCTTATCTGGCGTTGCTGCGCGAGAATCCGGCGATTCCGACGGCTGCCCAGGTTGCCGAGCGGGCCGGCTACTCGGTGCGGTCCATCTTCGAGCGATTTCCCGACCTGCATGCGCTCCGCATCGCCGCGACGGACTACGCCTTCACCCTGGCCAACAACCAATCCGCGGCGACCGGCTTCGAAGGCAACCGGCAGACCCGGATCAAGCTGCACGTGGAAATGCGCGCCCAGATCTGCGCGCAGTGGCTGCCACTGTGGCGGGCGCTCAATGCCAACCAGGGGGAATCGCAGGAACTGGAGATGCGAATCCGGGTCATCCGCGGCGCCGTCGTGAACAGGATCGAACATTTTTACCGACCCGAACTCTCCACCTTGAAGGAACCCGAGCGTCGGCACACCGTGCTCGCCATCGAGTTCCTGATCGACTTCGAAAGCTGGGCGCGCATGCAGGAGTTCTTCGGCCTGTCGATTGAGGAAGGCTGTACGGTCTGGAGTCGGGCCATCGACCGGCTTTTGCCGCCGACGCCTTCGGATTCTTGACGCTCCGGCCGGCGGAGCGTAGGAAGGCGCGCTTCGTTGGGGGCGATCCACGATGGCGGCCGTAGCTCAGTTGGTTAGAGCGCCAGATTGTGATTCTGGATGTCGCCGGTTCAATTCCGGTCGGCCGCCCCA
>JAUXRT010000598.1 GCA_030681635.1 Reyranella sp. | reverse complement strand
TCTGCCGACCTTGGCGGAGTTCGGCGCAGTCAACCGCGTGATCCTGCAAAGCGAGGCCTGGGCGATCCACGCCCCCTGGCTGCGCGAGCGTCCCGGCGATTACGGCCAGCTCGCGCGCCGCCGCCTGATGGCTGGCGCGTTCTTCGGCGCCGGCGATTACGTGCAGGCCCAGCGCCGGCGGCTGGAAATGATCGCCGCCGTCGAGGAGACGCTGCGCGATGTCGACGTGCTGCTGTGCGCCAGTTCGATGGACCCGGCCTGCCGCATCGACAATCCCGCCGACATCGATCGCACCTACCCGCGCCAGGCGCGCACGCCGTTCAACGTCACCGGCCATCCGGCGATCGCCATGCTGGCCGGCGTCTCGGCATCAGGCCTGCCGCTCTCGGTCCAGTTCGTCGGCCGCAACTTCGACGAGGCGACGCTGTTCCAGGTGGCGCGCGGCTGGGAGCGGGCGTCGGGCAGCGACAAGAAGCACCCGGCGATCGTGTGAGTCATAGCTGGGAGCGCGCCACTGCGGGCGGGGTAACCCCCGCCCTGAAGTGGCGCATCTTCTCTTGGGTATGAGCGCCACTGGAGTGGCGCGCTCCCAGCAGGATTCTGAGGCCTCGAATGAGCTCTTCTCGTCTGGCGGCCCTTGCGGGACAGGTGGCCAAGGGCAAAATGAAGTCCATGGCCCAAAAGAAACAACTCCGCCTCGGCGCCTTCATGCGCCCGGTCAGCATCCACACCGCCGCCTGGCGCTACCCCGGCGGCACGCCCGACGCCAACTTTAACCTCAAGGCGCTGGTGCAGTACGCCCAGACCCTGGAGCGCGGCCGGTTCGACGCCTTCTTCATGGCCGATCACCTGGCCGTCCTGAACATGCCGATGGCGGCGCTGAAGCGGAGCGCCACGGTGACGTCGTTCGATCCGCTGACGCTCTTGCCGGCGCTCGCCATGGTGACCAAGCATCTCGGCCTGATCGCCACGGCGTCCACCACCTTTGAGCCGGCCTATACCATCGCGCGGCGCTTCGCCTCGCTCGATCACATCAGCGACGGTCGCGCCGGCTGGAACCTGGTGACGACGTCGAACCCCGACGCGGCGCTGAACTTCGGCATGGACGACCAGATGCCGCACGCCGAGCGCTATGCCCGCGCCCGCGAGTATTTCGATGTCGTGACCGGTCTCTGGGATTCGTGGGCCGACGATGCCTTCATCCGCGATGTCGAGAGCGGCCTCTATTTCGATCCCGACCGGCTCCATGTGCTCGATCACAAGGGCAAGTATCTGAAGGTGCGCGGGCCGCTCAACATCGGCCGCCCGATCCAGGGCTGGCCCGTCGTGGTCCAGGCCGGCGCTTCCGATGCCGGCCGCCAGCTTGCCGCCGAGACGGCCGAAGTGGTGTTCGCGGCCGGTGGGCCGATCGAGGCGGGGCGCGCCTTCTATGCCGACGTGAAAAGCCGCGCGGCCAAGGCCGGCCGCAATCCCGACCACCTGAAGATTCTACCCGGCGCCTTCACCATCATCGGCGAGTCACTCGACGAGGCGCAGGAGAAGCGGGCGCGGCTCGACAGTCTGGTGAATTACGACAGCGGCATCGCCGCCGTGTCGATCGCGCTCGGCATCGATGCCCGCGCCTTCGATCCCGACAAGCCGTTGCCCCTGGACATTCCGGAGACCGACGCCAGCAAGAGCGGCCGTGAGCGCGTCATGGCGCTCGCCCAGCGCGAGGGGCTGACGGTGCGGCAGCTCGCCGGACGTCTCGGCGGCTATGGCGGGCTTGCCATGATGGGCACGCCCAAGATGATCGCGGATCAGATGGAGGAGTGGCTGGTGACGGAAGCCAGCGACGGCTTCAACGTCATGTTCCCGTACCTGCCGGGCGGCCTCGACGATTTCGTCGACAAGGTCGTGCCCGAGCTGCAGCGCCGCGGCCTCTTCCGCCGCGAGTACGAAGGCAAGACGTTGCGCGAAAACCTCGGCCTGCCGCGGCCGGAAAATCAGTTCTTTCCGGCCGCAAGTCGCAAGGCTGCAGAGTAGTCGACGTTAGTTCTTCGGAGCCGCAGGAGCAGCGGGGGCCGCCGGAGCGGCGGCCGGCGGCGTGGCCGGAGCTTTCGGCGCCTCGATGGTGATGCTGGTCTTGTTGTCGGGCGTGGCAGCGATGCCGGCGGGGCGATTGCCCGGCACGCCGAACACGAAGTAGGCGCCGACGAGAGCGGCCACGACGAGGCCGCCGACGATGAAGTAGAGGCCGCCGCCGTTGGAGCTGGTCGGCGTGACGTTGACGGTGGGTCGATCGGACATGGGGAATCCCTTTCCTGCTGTTAAGCGGACGCCGGTCAACGCGGGTGGTGGCCAGGCGTTCCCTCGTGATAAGCCGGTCACATGAGCTTCCAGATCGACACCGCCAGCGCCGACGACGTCGCCCGCATGGCCGAATGGGCCGCCGACGAAGGCTGGAATCCCGGCAACACCGATGTGCTGGCCTTCCATGCCGCCGATCCCGGCGCCTTCCTGATCGGCCGCCTGGACGGAAGGCCGGTCGCCTGCATCTCGGTGGTGCGCTACGGCGCGGCCCTGGGTTTTCTCGGCTTCTACATCGCCCGGCCGGAAGCCCGCGGGAAAGGCTACGGCATAAAAATCTGGGACGCCGGCATGGCGCGGCTGAAGGGTCGCAATGTCGGCCTCGATGGCGTGGTGGCGCAGCAGCACAATTACAAAAAATCGGGATTTCGGCTGGCCTGGAACAACATTCGCCATGAGGGCGCGGCGCCGCCCGCCGCGCCGCCGGCCGGTGTGACCCTGGTCGATGCCCGTGCCGTGCCGTTCGACCTTTTGGCCGCCTACGACCGCCGCTTCTTCCCGGAGGCCCGCGACAATTTCCTGGCGCCGTGGATCGGCCTGCCGGAGCGGGCCGGGCTGGTGGCCATGAAGGACGGCGAACTGCAGGGTTTCGGGGTGATCCGCCCCTGTCGCTCGGCGTCGCGCATCGGGCCGCTCTACGCCGCTTCGCCGGAGATTGCCGGCGCCCTGGTGAGCGCGCTGGCGCAGAAGACCGGTGCCACTGCCGTGGCGATCGACGTCCCTGACCGCAATAAGGCCGCCGTCACGCTCGTCGAGCAGATGGGCCTGAAACCAGCCTTCGAGACCGCGCGCATGTACACCGGCGTTGATCCGGCGGCCGACTACGCCGGCCTGTTCGGCGTGACGAGCCTGGAGTTGGGTTAGTCTGCTGGGAGCGCGCCACTCCAGTGGCGCTCATGC
>JAUXRT010000205.1 GCA_030681635.1 Reyranella sp. | reverse complement strand
GGGATCGGCAGCGTCTCGTCGCGCTTCCATAGCAGGCGCCGGAAGAACTGCCAGGCCGACCAGGGCTCCATGGCGTCGGCGCCCGCCGCCAGTGCACCACCGGTGTCGATGTCGACGCCGACGGTGACTCCGCGGCCCAGGCGGCGCATCGCGCGCACCGGGAAATTGTCGATCACGCCGCCGTCGACATGGACCTCGCCGGCCTGGTTGAAAGGCGGCAGGACGCCGGGGATCGACACGCTGGCCCTGAGCCAGCGCCACAGCCGGCCGACCGTGTGGACGTCGGCGCTGGAGGTCGTGAGGTTGGCGGTGACGCAGAAGAAGGGGAGCGCCAGATCCTCGATGTCCAGTTCGTCGAACGCCGTGCGCAGCAGGGCCGCGACGCGGCGTCCGGCGAACAGCGAGATCGCCGGGATGGTGTAGTCGCTCAGCGGATTGACATCGACGAATGACCGCCGGAACCGGGTCACCAGCTCTTCGTCGCTCCAGCGCGCCGCCACGCCGGCGGCCACGATGGCGCCCATGCTGGTGCCGCCGATCAGGTCGATCGGCACGCCCGAGGCGCGCATCGCCCGGACGACGCCGATGTGCGTAAAAGCCCGCGCGCCGCCGCCCGCCATCACGAGGCCGACGGCATGGCCGGTCAGCAGCCGGGCCAGCCGGTCGATGTCGGCCAGCAGGTCGAGGCGGACATGATGGTGCTGGCCGTAGAGCCCGCCTGCCAGCAGCGCCGCCGTCGAGCCGGGCGCGGCCTCGTGGCCCTCGTGCAGCAGCACCAGCTCGCGGCGGCGATGGAACACCGCACCGGCCCGCGCCATCTCGATCTCGAACGGCAGCTTGGTCGGCAGGTCGGTGTCGGCGCTGCGTACCACCACCAGGCAGTCGGCCTGGCGCAGGCAGAGTTCGGTCCACGGCGTCAGCGTCGGATCGGCGCGATAGAGGACGAAGGACGATTCCATCTCGCAGCGCGCGAACCACTCCGGCTCCTGTCCCAGCGAATCGGACCCCAGAAGCTGGACCTGGTTGCCGATGCGGCCGAGGGCGCCGGCCAGCAGCACCGCGAACCGGGCCGCCGGCACGTCGGGACCCGACGGCAGGATGGCGAAGGTCCTGGGCTGCCGCCGGCGCTTGCCGGGCGGGACGGCGTTGCGCGCCGCGACGTAGCGCATCAGCGTCGGCAACACCTCGTGGTGCAATGTCGTGAGCGCGTCGAAGTCGGCCCGCGCCAGGCGCCAGACCTCGCTGTCGCGCAGCGCCGCGACGCTGCGGGTGCGCTCGCTTTCGGACAGCAGCGACATCTCGCCGACGCTGTTGCCGGGCGTGATCTCGGCGATCAGGATCGGCTCCTCGAGTTCGCCGTCCTCATGCCGGAACACGCCGAGACAGCCGCTCGCCACCAGATAGACGGCGTCGGCGGCCTCGCCCTGGCGGAACAGCGGCGCGCCGCCCGGCAGGACCAGCAGCGTCAGCTGGTGCTCGACGGCCATCAGGCTCTTGGTGTCGAGGTCGGCGAACAGGGGCGCATGCTGCAGCGCCCGGCGGAGTCGCAGCCGGGAGGCGTCCCCGCTCGGGGCGACGATGCTCACCGGCGGCGCCTCATGACCCGGTGAGGCCCTTCAGCGCCCAGCCGATCGTCTGGTCGGCGCGGGCCCACACCATCTCCCGCCATTTGTCGCCCGAGGGGAAAAAGCGCTCCTTCATGTCGGCTTTTAGCGCGCGGCCCTGTGCCGAGGCGAGATCGCCGCGCTGGTGCAGCCAGTTGTCGGCCCGCACCGCACCCAGCACCTCGGGCACGGAATAGGTACCGTATTCCAGCGCGATCGACGTCACTTCGGCGTCGGGCAGTTCCTGCGGAAAGGCATCCGTCATGCAGCCCACCACCACCGCCGAGGTCGAGGTGCCGCCCTCCGGCGAGGTCATCTCGTCGCCATACCAGGCCTTGGAGCGCGCGAACGACTTGGCCTGGGGCGACACCGCGCAGATGAGTTCGCCGTGGCCGAACGGGCCGAGGCCGGTATGGAAGTCGATGATGCCGACGCGGCGCGCGCGCGCGAGCTCCTTGCGCGCGATGGCGCGGACGGTGCGGTTGCTCCAGGTCGGCGTGGTCCCACCGAAGAAGATGCCGTCGGGATGGCTGTACTGGCCGGCGCTGATCGCGCTCTGCAGCCCGAAGGCGCCGTGCTTCTGGGCGTAGGCGGCGAACACCGCTTCGGTCTTTGCCGTGCTGGCCTCGTTCCAGTCGCGGGGCAGGACCGCCTCCGCGATGGCGAGGTAGCCGTCGTTGGCGGGATAGGGCTTGTCGTGGTCGACGAAGTTGCGGTTGAGGTCGACATTGTCCTCGGTCACCCGGCGGCTCCAGGCGAAGCCATAGGGATTGAGGGCGTGGATCACCAGCGCCCCGGTGTCCTTGGGCAATTTCGTGGGTCCGCCGGTTCGCAGCCAGGCGATCTCGGCGCCGGAGCCGCAATGGCCCTCGACGCCGTGTGTGCCCGCGATCAGCACCAGCATGTTGGCGGTATTGGCCGGGCCGAACCGCGCCGTGTCGAGGTAGAGGGCCTCGCCGTTGGGCCCGCGCGCCTTGGGATTGAGCCAGGAGCGCAGCGCGCCTCCCGCCTGGGCCGCCGCGGCGCAGAACTTGGGGCGCGCCTCGGCATAGCTCTCGGAAAAGCACTCTGGAATTGACGTCATTTATTCCTCCCGCCGCCATCGTAGCCGGTTTGACGGTGGCGCGGAAAGCGGCTGTGCCTAGCTGTCGTACCTGAGCAGCGTTTCGACTGGCACATTCAGCCGCTTGCGGCCCTCGAGGAAGGTGAGCTCGATCACGCAGGCCGCCGCCGGCACCACGCCGCCGACCTGCTCCAGCAGCTTCACCGCTGCCGCCAGGGTGCCGCCGGTGGCCAGCAGGTCATCGACCAGCACGACGCGTGCCCCCTTCTTGATGGCGTCGTTCTGGATCTCGATCGTGTCGGTGCCGTACTCCAGCGCATAGGTGTGGCGCACCGTCGTGCCGGGCAGCTTGCCCTGCTTGCGCATCATCACGAAGCCGGTGCCCAGCGCCAGCGCCAGCGGCGCCGCCAGAAGGAAACCGCGCGATTCGATGCCGGCCAGCACGTCGGGCTTGTAGGGCCGCAGCATGTCGGCCATCCGCTCGATGGTGGCGTGCCAGGCCTTGGCGTGCGCCAGCAGGGTCGAGATGTCGTAGAACAGGATTCCCGGCTTGGGGAAGTCGGGGATCGAGCGGATGTGCTTCTTGAGATCGATGTCCGTGCTCATGGCTCTTCCTGATCAGCTGTAGGCCGGGGGCGGCTCGAAGCTGCGGTATTCCTTCTCCAGCAGCTTGGCGAATTCAATGCAGGTGTAGTCGCCGTACTGCGGCCCGATGATCTGCACGCCGATCGGCAGCCCTTCCTTGGTCTGGCCGATCGGTGCTGCCGACGCCGGAAGGTAGGTGAGGCCCGCGTAGCCGGCCCAGAAGATCTGGTCGACCACCGGCACCTTCTTGTTGTTGACCACGATGGTGCGCAGGTGGCGCAGGCCCTTCTGGTCGTGCGGGAAGGCCGCCGTCACCGCGACCGGGCACAGCATCAGGTCGTAGTCCCCGAAGAAGGCATCCCACGCCAGCCGCATGCGGTGGCGCTTCTCGTTGAGCTGCAGCCAGGTGCGGTGCGGCAGCGAATTGCCGCGCTGCATCTGGGCGAAATAGCTCATGTCGGAGGCCGGCAGGTTCTTGGCGTCGGCCAGCGCCTGCTCGTACACCGCATCGGTCATCCGCGCAGACGTGGCACCGCGCAGCAGCCGGATGAAGATGTCGTTCATTTCGGTGGTGTCGATGGCCGGCCGCGCCTTGTCGCTCACCTTGACCTTCTTCTTGGAGAGGAAGTCGGCAAGCTTCTGGATCTCCGACTGCACCGAGTGATCGACCTCGGCATTGGGGTCGGTCAGCAGCACGGCGACCTTGAAGTCGCGGAGCTTCGTCTTCTTCGGGCGGGGCAGGCTGAGTTTCCAGCCGCGGCCGTCGATCTCGTCGGGGCCGGCGATGGCATCCATCGCGATCTCGAGGTCCTCGGCGCCGCGCGCCAGCGGGCCGACGACGCCGATGTCGCCGTAGGCGACGTTGCCGGCAAGCGCATGGCCCTTGGGGCAGACGACGCCCCAGGTCGGCTTGTGGCCGTAGGTGCCACAATAATGCGCGGGATTGCGGATCGAGGCGCCGATGTCGCTGCCGGCATCGATGCCGGAGAGGCCGGCGGCCAGCGCCGCGCCCGAGCCGCCCGATGAGCCGCCCGGCGTGCGGCCAAGATCCCACGGGTTGTTGGTCGAGCCGTAGACCTCATTGTGGCTCTGCCAGTCGGCCAGGTTCAGCGGCACGTTGGTCTTGCCGAACAGGGTCACGCCGGCCTTCTTCAGGCGCTGCACGACCGCTGAGTCGGTCTTGACGATGGCGTCCTTGAAGGCCGGGTCGCCCCAGGTCGTCGGGTAGCCCGCGATGTCGTAGGATTCCTTGATGGTCATCGGCACGCCGTGCAGCGGCCCCAGCTTCTTGCCGGCCTTCACCGCCTTGTCGGCGGCCTTGGCCTGCTTGCGGGCGCCCTCGATGTCGGTGGCGATGATGGCGTTAAGCTCGGGGTTATAGGCCTCGACCCGCTTGAGATAGAGGTCGAGGAGTTCGACGCAGCCGATCTTCTTCTTCCGGACCGCGGCAGCGAGTTGCTTGGCGGTCTGGAACGGGAGGGCGAGGGACATGGGCGGGATTCCGTGCGGACGATGGACGAGACCTAAGCCCGTACCATATTGTCCCGCCCGCCGTGAAGAAACTCCCCGCCCGCGCCTACAAATTCGCCCTGCCAATCGGCACGAGCTTCTTCATGACCTTCCTGGTCTCGGGGGTGGCGACCTATCGCGTCCTGGGCTGGGACGAGCGCATGATCGTCAACTGGATGGCCTCGTGGATGATCTCCTGGGTCATCGCCGCACCCACCATGTATTTCGCCATGCCGATGGTCCGCCGCGTGCTCGACCGCTTCATCGACCACGGCTAGGGGCTGCGGTTAGGCGCTAGGGGCGCGGCCGGGGGTGGCGGACGCGGGCCGTCGGCTCGGCGATCAGCGGATCGTCCGGCCAGTAGTGGCGCGGGTAGCGGCCTTTCAGTTCGGCCTTCACGGATTTGTAGCCGGTCGCCCAGAAGCTCGCGAGGTCGCGAGTCACCTGCACCGGCCGCCGGGCCGGCGACAGCAGATGCACGGTCAGCGCCACCTTGCCGCCGGCGATCCGCGGCGTGTCGCTGAGGCCAAACATCTCCTGCAGGCGCACCGAGAGGGTAGGCTCGGCCGGATTGGTGTAGTCCACCGGCACGCGTGAGCCGCTCGGCACTTCGATGTGGCTGGGCACCAGCCGGTCGAGGTCGCGCTGCCGGTCCCAGGGCACCAATGCCTTCAGCGCCGCCGCGAGATCGACGCGCGCCAGGTGATCGCGGCGCGACACGCCGTTAAGGAAAGGTCCCAGCCAAGAGTCGAGCGTGCCAACAAGGGCAGTGTCGGAAAGGTCGGGCCAGGTCTCGTCGTGGGTGCGCA
>JAUXRT010000595.1 GCA_030681635.1 Reyranella sp. | reverse complement strand
TCGACAACACCTTCGCCTCGCCGGTGCTGTGCCGGCCGCTGACGATGGGCGCCGACATCGTCTTCCATTCGGCGACCAAGTTCATCGGCGGCCACGGCGTGGCGATCGGCGGTGTCATCGTAGAATCCGGCCGCTTCGATTGGGAAGCCTCGGGCAAGTTTCCGACCCTCACCGAGCCCTATGCCGGCTATCACGGCATCGACTTCGCCGAGGAGTTCGGGCCGCACGCTTTCGTCATGCGCGCCCGCACCGAGGGGGTGCGTGACTTCGGCTGCTGCATGGCGCCGCAGACGGCGTTCTACCTGCTGCAGGGATTGGAGACGCTGCCGCTGCGCATCGCGCGGCATGGCGAGAACGCGCGCAAGGTGATCGCCTTCCTGAAGACCAATCCCGCCGTCGAGCGCATCGCCTCGCCGGAGCTGCCCGAGCATCCCGACCATGCGCTCGCCCAGAAGCTGCTGCCCAAGGGCGCGGGCTCGATCTTCAGCTTCGACATCAAGGGCGGCCGCGAGGCCGGCCGCCGCTTCATCGAGCGGCTGAAACTCTTCTCGCACCTTGCCAACGTGGGCGATGCCAAGTCGCTGGTGATCCATCCCGCCTCGACGACGCATGCCCAGCTCGACGCCGCCGGCCTCGCCTCGGCCGGCATCGGTGAGGGCATGATCCGGCTCTCGGTCGGCCTGGAAGATCCCGAGGATATCCTCGACGATCTCGGGCAGGCGCTGCGCGCCTCGCAGAAGGCCTAGGCGATGCGGATCAACGTCGACGGCCGTGCCGTCTTTGCGACGACGGGCGGCGCGCCTTTCGACCCGGCCAAGCCCGTGGTGGTGTTCCTTCACGGCGCCGGGTTCGACCGCACGACCTGGCGCCTGCAGACTCGCTTCTTCGCCCATCACGATCGCGCCGTTCTGGCGGTCGATTTCCCCGGTCATGGCTGGTCGGACGGACCGACGCTGCCGAGCATCGCGGCGATGGCCGACTGGACCGCGAAGCTGATCGAGGCGGCCGGCCTCAAGGAAGCGGCGCTGGTCGGTCATTCGATGGGTGCGCTGGTGGCGCTCGACACGGCCGCCCGCCATCCGGCCAGGGTGCGCGCGCTCGGCCTCTGCGGCGTGGCCACGGAGATGCCGGTGCATCCCGAGATGATCGAGTCGGCCAAGGCCGGCACGCTGAAAGTCCAGGAGCTGATGACCTTCTGGGGCATCGGCAATGCGCTGCACAAGGGCGGCATGGTCTCGCCCGGCCTGTGGCTGCGGGCCGAGTCCCTGGCGGTGCTGTCGGCCGCCAAGCCCGGCGTCATCCATACCGATCTCGCGGCCTGCAACGCCTACAAGGATGCACTCGCCCGGGCGCCCGACGTGAAGTGTCCGACCGTCCTCGTGCTGGGCGACGGCGACCTGATGACGCCGGCCGCCAAGGCCAAGCCGCTGGCCGCCGCCATTGCCGGATCGAAGACCATCGTTATCGCCAACAGCGGACACTTCATGATGGTCGAGCGGCCCGACGAAACTCTCGAGGCTTTGAAGGCCTGTGTCTGAGCGCGTTGCCCTCGTCACCGGCTCGACCTCGGGCATCGGTGCTGCCATCGCCCGCCGGCTGGCACGCGATGGCTACATCGTGGCGCTTCATTCGCGCAGCTCCGCCGATGTCGGGCGGGCGATGGCGTCGGAGTTGAAGGGCGCCAGCTACCATCAGGCCGACCTTGGCGAGGAGACCGCGGCGCGCGATCTGATCGCCGGTGTGCTGGATCAGCACGGCCGCCTCGATGT
>JAUXRT010000592.1 GCA_030681635.1 Reyranella sp. | reverse complement strand
AGCAGTTCTCGGTCACCCGCGAGCGCATCCGGCAGATCGAGGCCAAGGCGCTGCGCAAGCTGAAGCATCCCAGCCGGTCGCGCATGCTGCGGAGCTTCCTCGACCAGGGCTGACGGGAGGCCGATGACCCGCGACCAGATGGCCGACCGCGTCGTCCACGTGGTCGGCATTGGCTTGGGAACGGCAGCGGCGCTCACCCTTGTCGTGGTGACCGCAATAGATGGCGAGCCTGGTGATCTGGCGGCCATCCTGATCTACACCGCCGGTCTCGTGGCCATGCTGGGCTGTTCGGCAGCCTACAACGTCTTTGATACCAGCGTGCGGCGCGACTGGCTCAGACGCTTCGACCATGCCGCGATCTTCGCCATGATCGCCGGCACGTACACACCCTTCACCACCCGCCTGGCCGGCGACTGGGCCTCAGGCCTCACGGTGGCCATCTGGGCAGTCGCGGTAACAGGCATCGCGCTCAAGCTCTTGAAGCCACGCCGCATCGAGACGATCTCGATCGTCCTCTATCTGGCGCTAGGCTGGATCGGTCTTGTCGCTGTGGGTCCGTTCCGGGCGGCGCTCGATGCCCGCACACTCGCTCTGCTGGCACTGGGCGGGGGCGTCTACACCGCAGGTGTGGCGTTTCACCTCTGGCGCCGCCTACCCTATCAGAATGCCATCTGGCACGGCTTCGTGCTCGTCGCTGCGGGCATCCACTATGTCGCCGTGATCGGACTGATCGTGGACGCCTAGCGTCGCACCACCCGGCCCCTCGGGGGAACCAAGTCCAGCCCCCCACGTTCACTCCCCTGCCATACCTACATGGAGGGACCGTGGCCGACACCAGCATGACTCCGAACAACAACGGCCTGCTCTACGCCATCATTGGCGCGCTTGTGGTCGTGGTCGCGGGCGGCGGCCTCTATCTCTACAAGATGGACACGGCCGCGCCGCTTACACCCACGCCCATCGAAGCCGCCAAGCCCGCACCTGCACCACCGCCGGTCGCGGCGCCACGGCCGACACCGCCGCCCGCCGCTCCGGCAGGGCCCTCGGCCGCGCAGCTCAGCCAAGCCCGCAGCTATATAGCCGACGCTCGCCGCTTCGCCGCTGCCGGCGACTTCACCGGCGCCGAGACCTCGCTGCAAGCCGCCGACACGGCCCTGCCCGGCTTTGCCGAAACCGCCGCTGCGCGCCGCGAGATCGCCGAAATGCGCACCGCCCGCGGCCAGCTTGCACCCTTGATCAACCAGGCACGCCGCGCCATCGACCGTGGCGACTTTGTCACTGCCGATCGCGCTCTCGACGAGGCCGAGCGGCTGTACCCCAATGCTCCCGAAGTGATCGATGCCCGGCGCGACCTGCGCGCGGCCCAGCGCCAGGGCGGCCAGCCCAGCATGCAGGACATGCGAGTGACAATACTCCTCACCGCGGCGCGCGCGGCAATTGCGATAGGCGATTTCGCCTCGGCCGACCGTGCACTCGACGAGGCCGAACGGATCGATGGGCGCGATCCCGCCGTCCGGCAGGCCCGCGCCGAACTCGCGGCGGCGCAACGGCCGCGTCCGCCCCGCTAACGGATCGCGCCGGTATTCAACGCGCTCACCGCGTCTGCGACCGTCGGGAAGAACAAACCCTCATCCTTGTGCGCGGCTGGCCAGCCGCGCACGAGATTTTGGCGAACCCGGTCGCGCAGATTGCCGATCGCGAGCCGGATGCCGCGGTCGGCAAGATCGCGCCTGAGGTCCACCAGGGTTTCGCAGGCGGCAAGGTCGACATTGTTGATCGCACTCCCGTCCAGCACGACGCCGTGTACGGGCTGTGACGCGGCATCGACCAGCCGCTCGACATGTTCGCGGAACAGGCTGCAGTTGGGAAAGAACAGCGGCGCCGAGAAGCGATAGACGATCACGCCTGGTACCGGCCGCGCGTCGGGATGGTGCGCGGCATCGTGGAATTCGCCAGCCGGCGTGCGGCCGAGCACGGCATCGGCCGGAAAAGCCAGAGCCTGCAACACCATGACCAACGAATGCAGCACGCCGATGGCGATACCCTCCATGACGCCGATCCCGACCACTCCCGCGAGAGTAAGCAGCGCGCCCAGGAGGCCGGCGCCGCGAAAGCGCCACAGCCGACCGAACTCGGTGAAGTCGCAGAGGCTCCAGGCTGCGGCGATCAGGATGCCGCCCAGTGCGGCCGCCGGCAGAAAGTAGAGGATGTCGGTCAGGAACAGCATGGCGGCGCACACGACCGCTGCGGCCACGACTGACGTCACTTGCGTACGACTGCCCGCCGCCTCGGCGACGGCGGTGCGTGAACCGCTGGCGCTGATCGGCAGGCCCTGGGTCAGGCCAGAGGCGATGTTGCCCACGCCGACCGCAATCAATTCCTGATTGGCATTCACGCGATAGCGGTTGCGCGAGGCGAAGCCACGGGCCGTAACCATGGTGTCGGAGAAGGATACCAGCGCCGCCACGAACGCCACCGGCAAGAGTATTCGCAGGTCGGCCAGTGCCAACGCCGGCATCTGCAGACTGGGAAGCCCGGTTGGAATTTTGCCAACTACGGCGAGGCCGAAGCGCTCCAGGTCGAACCAAGCCACCAGACCGACCGAAACCACCAGCGCCACGACCTGGCCGGGAATGCGCGGCACGAAGCGGCGAAACCCCAGGATAGCGGCCACGCATCCCACCCCGATCGTGAGTGCGAGAAGATTGGTCTCTCCAAGATGGCGCACCACCGAGACGAGCTGGGCAACGGTCGTGTCGCCATCGGCGTGGACGCCCAGGACCTTCGGCAACTGGCCGACAGCGATCACCACGGCGAGGCCGTGCATGAAGCCCACGATCACCGGCTTGGAGAGGAAGTCGGCCATGAACCCCAGCCGCAGCAGGCCGCCCGCGATGCAGATCAGACCGATCAGCACAGCAAGGCTGCCGGCCAGCAAGGCCAGCCGTCCCATGTCGCCGCCGGCCAGTGGGGCCACGCTGACGGCGACAATGGCCGCCATCGAGGCATCGGGCCCCACGATCAACTGCCGTGAACTGCCGAACAGCGCATAGGCGACCAGCGGCAGCATGCCGGCATAGAGGCCAGCCAGCGGTGCACCTGCCAGCTCGCCGAACGCGAGGCCCACCGGCACCATTACTGCGCCCAGGGTCAGGCCGGCCGCAAGATCGCGCGGCAAAAATGCGGCCTCGTAGTCTTTCAACGCCCGCAGGCCGGGCAGCCATCGCGCCAATCCAGAGGGTGCGACGGTCGAGGGGCTGGTCACGCAGATGTCCTTCACTTTGGAAAAATCGATTTTGCGCCGCCACCACGAGCATCTCAAGGCGCTGCGGACCTCATGACCTTATTCCAGAATCCCGTATAGTCTGCGACACAGGGAACGAGCGGCTGGAGTGGGCATGGCGGACATCATCGAGGAATTGCGCGGCAAGGCGCACGAGAGCGAGCTTCTCGCGCGTGCCGCCGCAGAAATCGAGACGCTGCGCCGGGCGGCGGCCATCGTCTGGCAGCCTATGGAATCGGCGCCAAAGGACGAAGGGCCGTTGCTGCTGTACTGCCCTGGCCTTTCCGGTCATGTCGTCGACGAGATCGTGATCGGAGCCTGGCTATTCGACGCCAATCGGCGGACGTTCGGCTATTGGACGAGCGACGTCGGACGGCTCGATCTCGGCTTCGTCGAGACCGGCCCCTGGATCGAATATCCCGAGTTGCATCCGGAACGATGGGCGCGGCTGCCGAAGCGGCCTCGCGAATCAGATTTCATCTGACCCTGATAGGCCGCTGCACGCCCTCAAGGCCAATCGGCCCTGTCGTGTTTACATCCCTCGGCATGCGCTCCACCTCGAAGCCGCTGTCGCGGGAAGATGCTGCTTCGACCGCACCAAGGGGAGCCATCGAGAGGGGTACGCGTCCCGGCAGCATCCAACGCTCCTTGCCGTCAGGGTTGCATAGCGAACTTACGCGCCGGCCGCGGCTAAAGCTCCTCCGCTGGCGCCTATTGCTGGCCTATTCCGACGCTTGACCGGCCTAGACGACAACTCAAGCCGCCAGCTTGTAAAGCTCCGCCACGTTGTCATGCAGGATGCGCTTGCGCAGTTCGGGCGTGAGGTGTGCGGTCTGCTCCTTGATCACGTCCTGGCTCCACGGCCACGTCGAATCGCTGTGCGGGAAGTCGCTGGCCCACATGAGCTGCTGCGGCGCCATGTGGTCGGCGAACTGGAAGGCGGTCCAGTCGTCCTGGAAGGTGAGCGCGATGTGCTCGCGGAAATATTCCGACGGCAGGCGCTGCAGTTCCTTGCCCTTCATCCAGTAGCGATGGCGCTTATAGGTGTGGTCCATGCGGTACATGAAATGCGGTGCCCAGCCGGCGTCGGCTTCTACGCAGACCACGCGCAGCCCGGGGTGACGCTCGAACACGCCGGAGAAGACCAGCATGCCCATGATATCCTGGCAGCCGCGGATGATGGCGAGGAAGCCGTTCATCTTGGGGCCGCGCGGCTTGGCCAGGCTGTTGTCGCCGCTCGACGTGAGGATGTGCCACGACAGAGGCAGTTCCAGCGCGACGGCGGCCTCCCAGAACGGGTCGTAGGCCTCGTGGTCGTAGTCGAGCTCGCCGGGGTTGCCCGGCATCATCACGCCCTTGAAGCCCATGGCCTTGATGCGCTCGAGGTCGGCGATGCCTTCCTTGATCGAGCGCATGGCCGTCTGGCCCATGCCGACGATGCGGTCGGGCGCATGGCTGCAGTAGGCCTGGAGCCAGCGATTGTAGGCGTCGAAGCAGGCCTTCTTGTAGTCGAAGTCGGGATGGTTGCAGATCAGCATGCCGACCGTGGGATAGATGATCTCGGCGCCGACGCCGTCCTTGTCCTGGTCGGCGAGGCGGGCCGTGGGATCCCAGCCGCTCCTGTGCAGGTCCTCGAATTTCGCGCCGCCCAGCCTGATGTCCTTGGGCGCCACGCCGGCGGCGGCGATCAGCCCCATGGGCACCGGCGTCTTCATGCCATCCACGACGTAGATGTCGCCCAGGCCTTCCTTGTTCACGACATGGGGCGCGCGCGCGCGGAACGCCGGATCGATGTGGTCGAGGTAGCAGTTGGGCGGCTCGGTAATGTGCGAATCGGCCGAAATTGGGCGCCAGTCCATGCGTTTCCCCCTGGCCTATTGGAAGGCCTTCAGGGTCAAATGGTAGGCTGAGCCGAAGTGCTGCGGCAAGCCATCGCGGGGCGGCCGTTTCGGCGGGCGGGCAGCGGTTGAACCGCAGCAGGCCCTATGGCATACCCCGCCCGCGCCCGGTTTCGGCCGGTCCAGCACGCTGCCGTAGCTCAGTGGTAGAGCACCCCCTTGGTAAGGGGGAGGTCCACAGTTCAATCCTGTGCGGCAGCACCATTTTCCCGAAGGACTCCCGACTATGCCCATCCGGAAGCCCGCCACGACAATCGTCCTCGCCCTCTTTTTGGCCTTTTCTGCCACCGCACAGGCTGATCAGGCTGCCGCTTCGGCATGTGCCGCGCAGCTCTCGCCCGATGGCCGAATGATCTATGACAAGGCCGCCCCCACGGTAACGGCCAAGACCGATATCAGGGACGCCGTCACCGGCGTCGCCCGGCCGCTGGTAATGAACGGCACGATGTCGCGCGACGCCGCCCGTCCCGCCGCCGAGGCGGCGGGCGAATGCCTGAAGCTGCTGAAGTAGCGGCGACCGGCTCGCGCTAGTTGCGCGAGAAGCCTTCCACTTCCTTGGCCGCCCAATCGAGCGTCTTTTCCATGGCTTCGCCCTTGAAGTGGCGGACCGCCATCTGGGTCTGGATGGCCTGGACGTAGATGCCCTCGCCGATCTTGTGCGGTGCCGGAGCGCCGGCGATCGACAGGACCTGGTGATTGAACGGGTTGGGGTAGTGATAAAGCGTGCCCTTGGGCGGCGCCTCTTCCGCCCAGGTCTTGAGTGTCGTCAGGTTGGCGAATGAGGGCAGATCGTAACCACCGCTCGCCTCCACCATCTTCTCGATCGCCGAGGGCTGCGAGAGATAGGCGATCACGCTCTTGCCAGCGGACTGGTTCTTGCTGAAGTTCCAGACGCCCCAGAAATACGGCACGAACGGCGCGTAGCGGCCCTTGGGTCCGGCGGCGAAGCCGTGGGTCCAGAGCTTCTCGGCGATCTGCGGCGCGTCGCGCTTGGCGACGGCCCAGGCGCTGGGTGGATTCATGATCAGCGCGCCCTTGCCCGAGACCAGCCACTTGTTATTCGACGCATCGTCCCACGCCGGCGCATCGGCCGGCAGGAAGGCCATCAGCCGCTTGTAGTAGTCGAGCGCCTGACGGACGTTGTCGCTCTTGACCGTGATGTCGCCCTTCTGGTTCACGAGTTGGGCGCCGAAACCGTGGAAGATTGCCCCAGCCGTGTCGACATTGTCGGCCGTCGTGCCGACGCCAATGCCGAAGGCATGGCCGCCCTTGTGGCAGGCCTCGGCGGCCTTCAGGAATGTGTCGAATGTCCAGGCGTCGGCCTTGGGTGGCGAGCCAACGGGATACATCGCCTGGACGTCGATACCGGCCAGTTCCTTCATGAGATCGATGCGCGAGCACGGCCCCTTGATCTGGCTGCCGACGGTTGCCGGTACGGCCAGCCACTTGCCGTCGACTTTGCCGAGATACTCGACGGTGGCGTTCACGGCGCCGTTCTGCTTGATCAACGTCTCCATGACGTCGTTCATGGGGACCAGCATGTTGGCATAGCGGGACGGCAACCAGGTCGAGAAAGCGAAGACGTCATGGCCAGACTTGGCCTGCGATTCGGCGGCGCCGGTCAGCAGCAACTTGTTGCCCTGCGACGTGATGAAGTCGATGGAGACATCGACCTTCTCCTTGGCCGCCCACTCCTCGATCAGCGTCTTGGTGGCGTTGTTGGCGTTGGGCACCCAATGGTCCCACAGTGCCAGGGAGAGTTTTCCGGCAGCATGGGCGCCACGCACGAAGGGTGCGGCGACAAAGGCCGCGGAAGCTGCGGCGGTACCAACGACGAGACGACGACGCGCGATCTTCGATGAAGCCATTGCCTTCCTCCCTAGAGTTGGTCCTCCCCATTTCCGGCCAGGGGGACCTTGGGAGGAACGCTAAGGAGGCTTCATCTTTCGGGCAATGGAATTCCGCCCATCGGTACAATAAGCTGAACTATATCATCGGGCGGCAGGGCGGCCTTTCCGCACCTGCATGATCTCGTAGGCAATCACGAAACCAAGGATCGCGATGCCGATCAGGCGGGCTGCCACCATGCCGCCGACCCAGTCGTCGATCAGGTCGGGGAACATCAGCGACACGCCGGCAGCAAAGCAGGCCGTGCGTGCAGCCAGGCCGAGCGGGCGGGTGATATGGCCCTGGGCCGCGAAGGCCAGCGCCACCACGCCAGCTGCCGCGCCGATGGTCACCCAGACAGCCCAGCCCCAGCTCATGCCGTTGGGGAATTCGAGCAGCAGGCCGCTGCCGATCGGGTCGAGGACGAAGATGAACGGCACCAGGAAGGCCGGCAGCGCGAACTTCCAGCTCTGGAGCGTGGTGACGTAGGGGTCGGCGCGCGTGATCGTGGCGGCGGCAAACGGCGAGAGCGCCGTGGGCGGCGACACTTCCGAGAGGACGGCATAATAGAAGATGAACATGTGCGCGGCATAGTCGGGCACGCCGAGCTTGATCAGTGCCGGGGCCGCGATCACCGCGCACATGATGTAGGAGGCCGTGACCGGCACGGCGAGGCCGACCACCCAGACGATCAGCGAGGTGTAGAGCGCGGTCCAGAACAGCGAGCCACCGGCGAGATCGATGACGATGGATGAAAATTTCAGAGCCAGGCCGGTCTTGGTCGTGACGCCGACGATGATACCGGCACAGGCGCAGGTGGCGGCGACCCCCAGCGCCTGGATCGCGCCGTTGGCCAGGGCGGGGATGAGCTTGCGCGGCCACAGCGCGGTATCGGCGCGCAGGAAACTCACGGCGATGGCGAGCAGGATCGACCAGAAGACGGCATAGGTCGCGGAATAGCCCCAGACCATCAGCACGACGACCGAGATCAGCGACGTGAAGTGGAAGCCATAGCGGGTCACGAGTTGACCCAGCGTCATGTCGATCGCCGGGTCGACGGAGCGCAGGCCGTACTTGCGCGAGTCGATCTCGGTCATCACCAGCAGGCCAAAGTAGTAGAGGCAGGTGGGGACGATCGCCATCCGCACGATGTCGAGATACGACATCTTGAGATACTCGGCGATCAGGAAGGCGGCAGC
>JAUXRT010000568.1 GCA_030681635.1 Reyranella sp. | reverse complement strand
TGCCGCCGGCGATGCGGAAGCCGGCACCGGCGATCCACTGCGCCTGGAAGCCGGCGGCGTGCGGCACGTCTTCCTTCATGATGCCGGCATGGCCCATCAGCTCCATGGCGAAGGCGCCCATGTCCTGCATCTTGGGTGCCGCCACGATCTTGATGATCGATGATTCAGGCCCCGGCGTCTGGCCCTTGGAGAGCGCCGTCAGCGTGCGGTAGCGGGTGAGCTTCAGACCCTGCTGCTGGACGTACCATTCGGCGATCTTGCCGCGGACCTGCTGGTTGCGGATGGCGGGGCCGTCCTCGAGGTCGGTGTCGCGGGCAAGTTCCATCAGCTCGTCGATGTCGAGGCCGCCCGACGGCAGGCCGACCGCGAGGCGCTCGTTCATCAGCGTGGTGAGCGCGGCCTTCCAGCCCTCACCGACCTTGCCCAGGCGCTGGCTGTCGGGAATGCGCACGTCGGTGAAGAACACCTCGTTGAAGTTGGCGCCGCCCGACATCTGCTTGATCGGCCGCACGTCGACGCCGGGAGTCTTCATGTCGAGAAAGAACATGGTGAGGCCGGCGTGCTTGGGCACGTTGGGATCGGTGCGGGTGATGACGATGCCGAAGTCGCAATAATGCGCGCCCGACGTCCAGACCTTCTGGCCGTTGATGATCCAGTCTTCGCCGTCACGCTCCGCCTTGGTGCGGATGCCGGCCACGTCCGATCCGGCAGCCGGCTCGGAGAAGAGCTGACACCAGACTTCCTGGCCATGCAGCGCGGGCTTCACGTAGCGGGCAAGCTGCTCTGGCTTGGCATAGGCCATCATGGTGGGGATGCACATGCCGAGGCCGATATCGAAGAAGCCGAGAGGCACGAGATAGTCGGCCTCCTCCTGCTGGTAGATCACCTGCAGGATCGGCGAGGCGCCGCGGCCGCCGAACTCCTTGGGCCAGGTCATGCGGGCGTAGCCGGCCTTGGCCTTCTTGTCCTGCCACTCCTTGGCTTTCTTGAGCAGCTCGGGATCGTCGTTGCGGGCGCGGAAGCTCTGCTTGTCGTCGCTCTTGCGCGTGGCGTTGGCGTCGAGCCAGGTGCGGACTTCCTTGCGGAAGGCGGCTTCTTCTGCGGTGTCGTTGAAATCCATGTTCCGCCCTCCTACGCCGCGTTCTTCTGTTCGAGACGGCTCACCAGCTTGTCCTTCCACGCCATCGGCCCGCCGATCGACAGTGCCATCAGGCGCGAGCGGCGATAGTGGAACTGCGTGTCGGCCTCCCAGGTGAAGCCGATGCCGCCGTGCGTCTGGACGTTCTCCTTGGCGGCAAAGTCATAGGCATCGGTGGCGGCAATCCGCGCCGCCGCGGCCGCGAGCGGAAGATCGGCGCCGCCCTCGGTCAGCATCATGGCGCCGTAATAGGCGTTGGACCGCGCCAACTCGAGTTTGACGTAGCAGTCGGCGAGCTTGTGCTTGATCGCCTGGTAGGAGCCGATGGCGCGGCCGAAGGCCTGGCGCTGGAGCGCATAGTCGCGCGCCATCCACATCGCGGCCTCGGCGCCGCCGACCTGGGCGAAGGCGAAATAGACCGCCGCCGCGTCGTACAGCTTCTCGAGGGTTTGCCAGCCTGTGCCCTCGCCGCCCAGCAGCTCGGCCGTGGCATCGGTGAAGGTGAGCTCGGCGTGCTTGCGCGCGGGATCGATCGTGTCGATGCGCTTCCTGGCGACGGCGGCCTGCCTGAGGTCGACGATGACCAGCGAGACCGCGCGATCACCTGTTCCACCAGTGTTGACGAGCACGATCGCGAAGGTCGCGGCCTCGCCATCGGTCACCGGCACTTTCTTGCCGTTGAGGCGGCCGT
>JAUXRT010000567.1 GCA_030681635.1 Reyranella sp. | reverse complement strand
ATTGCCATGCGCTCGTTCTCCTCACTCGCCTTGTCGGCGGCGGCATTCAGGAACTTGCCGGGGCGGTAGGACACGACGTCGACCGACGCCGCGCACGGTGCGCGATTGATGTGGACGTCGAAGATGCTGAGGAAGATCGAGACGCGCGTCAGGGCCTCACTGCCCAATCCGAGTTCGGACGGCGGCACCGCGTCCACGATCATCTGCACGAGCCCGTCGGCCGGCGCGATCAGGACGCTGTCGTCCTGTGGCACGCTGCGCGGCGGATCGCGGAAGAAGTAGATCGACCACAGGGTCAGGATCATCAGCGGCCAGAACAGCCATGCCGCGCCGGTCAACGCGCCGAGAAAGGCCGCGCCAGCGAAAAGGGCGATGAAGCGCCAACCGTCAGCGAGGATCGGCACGAGGAAATTGGCCAGCATGAACGCGCTTTCTATCGCCCGACGGCCGTCACTCGACCTTGGGCAGGCTAAAAACTTGGCCCGGGTATATCAGATCGGGGTCGCGGATCTGATCTTTGTTGGCATTGAAGATCTTGGTGTGGTGCCAACCCTCGCCGTAGTGGGCGCGCGCGATGTTCCAGAGGTTGTCGCCGCGGACCACGTACAGCCGCTTGTTGCGGTCGCCACCGGCCGCCGCGGGCACGGCCACCCGCTCGAACGGCAGTTCAAGGCGGGCAACGGGCTTGCCGTCCGGCGCGATACGGTCGATCCGCAGCGTATGCTTGCCCTGCTCGATGGGGTTGGCCGGCGCGAGCCGCCAGCGGCCGTCCGCTCCGGCAGTGCCTTCGGCCACGATCTTGTCGTCGACATAGGCCCGCACGGTCGTTCCCGGCGCCGCCTGCCCCGAGATCGTGGCATGGCCCCGGTCGTCGTAGTCGACCGTCGAGATGACGAGATCACCCGACCGCGGCACGCCCGCCGCCGACGGCGGCTGGACCAGCGTCGCAGGCCCGCCGGGCGGCGCAATCATCACCAGCGTCTCTTCCTTGGCGGTGGGTGCCGCAGCAGACGGCGGCGGCGGGACGACTGCGACCACGACCTGGTCCGATGTCACGGGGGCACGGCCATCGATATGCTGGATCACCCTGAGTTCATGCTGCCCAGGCGTCAGCGACGGCTCCTGGACGATGATCACCCATTCGCCCCGGGCGTCCGCCACGCCATTGGCGATCTCCTTGCCACCGTCGAGCAGCACGACCTTGGCGCCAGGGGCTGCCCGTCCGGCAACGACCGCACGCCCGTCGGGGCCGATGCGGGCGACATCGAAACTCGGCATCGCAGCGGCATCCGACGGCGCTGCAGAGGGCCCCGGTGAGGCCGTCGGCTGGCGCTCAGCCGATGGTGGCGGTGCCGGTGCCTGGGCAGGCGGCGCAACGGCGGCCGGCTTGGTCACCAGGTCAATGACCGCCTGCTCGGTCAGCTTGCCGCGCCACGCAACGGCGAGGGCGATGGCAATGACGATTGCGCCTCCCCCGACGAGCCAAAAAACAGTGCGTGACATCACCCTCCCAACGGTGCGACGACCGACCGCTCTTGGCGTCGCGCCCCCTCTACACGAAATGATACCATGCCACCCCGATCCGGAAAGACATCGGATCGACTGTAAAAAGAAGTCTCCGTGTCCTCCCCCAGCCCTGCCTCCCCCCGTCCTGCTTCGCTCTGTGTTTTCTGTGGCGCCCGCTTTGGCGCCGACCCGGACACGCGCGATACGGCCGTCCAGCTGGGCACCCTGCTGGCCCGTGAAGGCATAACGCTGGTTTATGGCGGCGGTGGCGTCGGCCTGATGGGCCTGGTCGCCAATGCCGCCCTCTCGGGTGGGGCCAACGTCATCGGCATCATCCCGAATTTCCTGCTGCAGCGCGAAGCCGGCCACCCTGCACTTTCCAAGACCGTGGTCGTGGAAACGATGCACGAGCGCAAACTGCAGATGTTCGAGCGGTCGGACGCTTTTGTCGTCCTGCCCGGTGGCATCGGCACGCTGGAAGAGTTTTTCGAGGTCCTGTCCTGGCGGACACTGGGCCTCCACAGCAAGCCGATCGTGATCATCGACCAGGGCGGCTACTGGCAGCCCCTGGCGGCGCTCCTGCGGGGTGTCGTGGAGGGCGGTTTCGCCGAACGGACCCACCTCGACCATGTCGCCTTCATCAGCGACCTCGACGATCTGTTACCGACAATTGCCGCAATGCCCCGGGCATTGGGGCCCGAAAAGACGCTCGATCGAGTCTGACTGCCGCGTCTTCACTACTGGCCCGGGTGAAGACCCGGCGCCTCCTGGCCTGTGCGGGCCACGTATTCCGTGTAGCCGCCGCCGTATTGATGAACGCCGTCGGACGTCAGCTCCAGCACCCGATTCGAGAGTGCGGCCAGGAAGTGGCGGTCATGCGAGACGAACAGCATGGTGCCTTCGAACTCCGCCAAGGCCGCGACCAGCATCTCCTTCGTGGCCATGTCGAGATGGTTTGTCGGCTCGTCGAGAACCAGGAAGTTCGGCGGGTCGAACAGCATCTTGGCCATGACCAGCCGCGCCTTCTCGCCGCCGGACAGCACGCGGCAAGGCTTCTCGATATCGTCGCCGGAAAAGCCGAAGCAACCGGCCAGCGAGCGCAGCGCCCCCGTTCCTGCCTGCGGGAACGACTCGTCGAGCGACTCGAAAACCGTATCGTCGCCGTCCAGCAGGTCCATGGAGTGCTGGGCGAAATAGCCCATCCTGACGCTGGCGCCGAGGGTCACGGTGCCCTGGTCCGGCTCGGTCTCGCCGGCCACCAGCTTCAGCAGCGTGGATTTGCCCGCGCCATTGGCGCCCAGGACGCACCAGCGTTCCTGTCGGCGCATGCGCAAATCGAGGCCGGCATAGATCGGCTGCGGGCCATAGCCCTTGTGAACGTCCTTGAAGCTCACGACGTCGTCGCCCGAGCGGGGCGGCGCACGGAACTCGAACTGGACGGATTGGCGACGCCGGGGCGGTTCCACCTTTTCGATCTTGTCGAGCTTCTTCACCCGGCTCTGGACCTGGGCGGCGTGCGAGGCGCGCGCCTTGAAGCGCTCGATGAACTTGATCTCCTTGGCGAGCATCGCCTGCTGGCGCTCGAACTGTGCCTGGCGCTGCTTCTCGCCTACCTCGCGCTGAACCTCGTAGAAATCGAAGTTGCCCGAATAGGTGATGAGCGATCCGCCGTCGATCTCCACGACCTTGCCGATGATGCGGTTCATGAACTCGCGGTCATGCGACGTCATCAGCAGCGCGCCGTCGTATTTCTTGAGGAAATCCTCCAGCCAGATCAGGCTTTCGAGATCGAGATGGTTGCTGGGCTCGTCCAGCAGCATGCCGTCGGGCCGCATCAGCAGGATGCGGGCAAGCGCCACGCGCATCTTCCAGCCGCCCGACAGAAGACCGACGTCGCCGTCCATGCGTTCCTGGCTGAAGCTCAGCCCGGCGAGCACCTCGCGCGCGCGCGCATCGAGCGCATAGCCATCCAGCTCCTCGAAGCGCCCCTGCACCTCGCCATAGCGCTCGACGAGCGCGTCCATGTCAGCGGCCTGCTCCGGATCGGCCATCGCGGCCTCGAGCCTGGCGATCTCGACGGCCAGCTCGCTCACCGGCCCGACGCCATCCATCACCGCCGCGACCGCGCTCATGCCCGACATTTCACCGACATCCTGGCTGAAATAGCCGATGGTCATGCCGGGATCGATCGTCACCTGGCCGTCGTCGGGCTGCTCCTGGCCCGCGATCATGCGGAAAAGCGTCGTCTTGCCGGCGCCATTGGGCCCGACAAGCCCCGCCTTCTCCCCCTTCTGGATGCCCATCGAGGCGTCGATGAACAGGATCTGATGGCCGTTCTGCTTGCTGATGTTATCGAGACGAATCATGGGGCACGTGCTGACGGGAAAGCAACGGCAACGCAAGCCACAGCCAGATGACTGTATTGCGGCTGATTGTCCCCTGCCGCCTGGAAAAAGCCGGAAAAAAGGATTGCCCCCGTGCCCCGGCCACACCGCCGCGCCGAAGATTGCCTTTACCCTCCCGGTGGTGCAACAAGACGGGCCAAATTCAGCAATAGATCAACCCAGCCGAACCCAAAGCGGCGCACGGAGGTGCAACTATGTCGGATCTCGAAATCGTCTGGACGAAGGTCGACGAGGCCCCCGGGCTTGCGACGTTTTCCCTGCTGCCGATCGTCGAGGCCTTCGTGGCGACCGCCGGCGTGAAGATGAAGCTGAAGGACATTTCGCTGACCGGCCGCATCATCGCCAACTTCCCCGACAAGCTTAAGCCCGGGCAGAAGATCAACGACGAGCTCGCCGAACTCGGCAAGCTGGCGACGCGCCCCGAGGCCAACATCATCAAGCTGCCGAACATCTCCGCCTCGATCCCCCAGCTGAAGGCCGCGATCAAGGAGTTGCAGGCCAAGGGTTACGACGTACCGAACTATCCGGACAGCGACGCCACGCCCGCGGACAAGGAAATCCGCGCCCGCTACGGCAAGGTGCTGGGCAGCGCCGTCAACCCGGTGCTGCGCGAGGGCAATTCCGACCGCCGCGCCGCCGGCGCCGTGAAGCAGTACGCGCGCAAGCATCCGCACAAGATGGGCGCCTGGAGCAAGGATTCGAAGACGCGCGTGGCGCACATGTCAGGCGGCGACTTTTATGGCTCGGAAGTCGCGACCACCCTGGCAGCGCCGACCACTGCCCGCATCGAGCTGGTCGGCGGCGACGGCGCGGTCACAGTGCTGAAGCCGAAGATCCCGCTCAAGGCCGGCGAGATCATCGACTGCTCGGCGATGAGCGCCAAGAAACTGAACGCCTTCTTCGCCGAGGCGATCGATGCGGCGAAGAAGGACGGTATCCTGTTCTCGCTACACCTCAAGACGACCATGATGAAGATCTCCGATCCCATCCTGTTCGGCCATTGCGTGTCGGTGTTCTTCGCCGACGTGTTCGCCAAGCACGGCGCGACACTGAAGAAGCTTGGTGTCGATCCCGATAATGGCGTGGGCGACATGATGATCCGCATCGAGACGCTGCCTGAAGCCGAGAAGGCCGCCATCAAGGCCGACATCCAGGCCGAGTACGCCAAGCGGCCCGCCCTCGCCATGGTCAATTCCGACAAGGGAATCACCAATCTCCACGTGCCGAGCGACGTGATCATCGATGCCTCGGTGCCGGCGATGATCCGCGAGTCAGGCAAGATGTGGGGCCCCGACGGCAAACTGCACGACTGCCTCGCCGCGATCCCCGATCGTTGCTACGCGCCGCTGTTCCAGGCCGTCATCGAGGACTGCAAGGCGCATGGCGCCTTCGACCCGAAGACGATGGGCTCGGTGCCGAACGTCGGCTTGATGGCGCAGCAGGCCGAAGAGTACGGCTCGCACGACAAGACCTTCGAGGTCGCCACGGGCGGAACGGTGCGCGTGGTCGCCGAGGACGGCACGGTCCTGATGGAACAGAAGGTCGAGACCGGCGACGTCTTCCGCATGTGCCAGGTCAAGGACGAGCCGATCCAGGATTGGGTCAAGCTCGGGGTGCGCCGCGCGCGCCTCAGCAACACCCCGGCGGTGTTCTGGCTCGACGCCAAGCGTGCGCACGACGCGCAGTTGATCGCCAAGGTCGAGAAGTACCTCAAGAACGAGGACACGAAGGGCCTGGACATCCGCATCCTGGCGCCGGTCGAGGCCATGAAGTTCTCGCTCGATCGCATTCGCCAGGGGCTCGACACCATCTCCGTCACCGGCAATGTGTTGCGCGACTACCTGACCGATCTGTTCCCGATCATGGAGCTGGGCACGTCGGCCAAGATGCTGTCGATCGTTCCGTTGCTGGCAGGCGGCGGGTTGTTCGAGACCGGCGCCGGCGGCTCGGCGCCCAAGCATGTGGAGCAATTCCAGCACGAAGGGTATCTGCGCTGGGATTCGCTGGGCGAATTCCTGGCACTTGGCGCGTCGCTGGAACATCTGGCGCAGCGAACCGGCAACGAGGACGTGAAGGTCCTGGCCGAGACGCTCGATGAGGCCAACGGCAAGATCCTCGAGGACAACCGTTCGCCGGCACGAAGGGTCGGCGAACTGGATAATCGCGGCAGCCACTTCTACCTGGCGAAGTATTGGGCGGAGGCGCTGGCCCGGCGGGACAACAGCACGGGCCTGTCGGCCCGCTTCAAGCCGCTAGCGGAGAAGCTGGCGGCCAATGAAGCCAAGATCGACGCCGAGCTGATCGCCGCACAGGGCAAGCCGGTGGATACCGGCGGCTACTATCTGCCCGACCAGAGCAAGACATCGACAGCGATGCGGCCGAGTGCGACGTTGAACGCGGCACTCGCCGCTCTTTAACGCGGCGTATCCATTGATCGTCGGAGGCGCCGACGGCTGCCGCACCGGCTGGGTCGTCTGCCGGCGTGACACTGATGGCACTCTGGACATAAGAGTCGTGAAGACCCTCGCGGAAGCCTGCGAGGGTCTTTCCATTTTGGCCGTCGACATGCCGATCGGCCTCACCGACACCCCGCGCCCTGGCCGCGCCTGCGAGGGCGAGGCGCGCGCCCTGATGCCGGGCAAGGCAAGCTCGGTCTTCCCGACGCCCTGCCGCCCTGCGCTGGCCGGCATGACGCACGCCGAGGCCAATGCCATCAGCCGGAAGTTGGGGCTCGGCCTCAACCGGCAGACCTTCCATCTGTTTCCCAAGCTGCGCGAGATCGACGAACTGATGCGCTCCAGTGCCAGGCTCCGGCGCACCGTCTACGAGGCGCATCCGGAGCTGGCCTTCACGCGCATGAACGGCGGCAAGCCGGCACTCAGCAAAAAGCGCAAACCCGAGGGCTTCGCGGAGCGGCAGAAGCTGCTCCTCAGGCACGGCTTCAAATGGAAGCCCGAAGCACTGTCCGGCGCCGCGCGCGACGACGTGCTCGATGCCATGGCCGTCTGCCGCACGGCGATGCTGATCGCCGACGGTACGGCGACACGGCTCGGCCCGGCGCGCGAGCGCGACCGCTACGGCCTGCCTATGAACATCTGGTTCTCAATCATTGGAGCGCGCCACGCCAGCGGCGCTCATGTCTTCCGGTCCGCGGGCGTCCCGCACGCTCCGGCGC